>CAYJOV010000081.1:0-5234 GCA_964371905.1 uncultured Akkermansia sp.
AAGAAGGCATCGTCCCCGGTGGTGGTGTCGCCCTCATCCGCGCCCAGCACGCCAGTGCAAATCTCCAGCTCGCTGGCGACGAACAGACTGGTGCTGACATCGTCACCCGCGCCATCGAAGCTCCCCTGCGCCAGCTCGTCTCCAATGCAGGCCGCGAAGCAGCCCTCATCGTCGAGAAGGTCAAGGGCCTCTCCTCCCCCACCGAAGGCTACAACGTCGTCACGGACGCCTACGAAGATCTCCTCACCTCCGGTGTCGTCGATCCTACCAAGGTCACACGTTCCGCTCTCCAGAATGCGGCCTCGATTGCAGGTCTCATGCTCACCACAGAGTGCCTCATCACCGATATCGCTGAGCCCAAGGGCTGCGGATGCGGCGGCGGTGGCGCTGATGCCATGGGCGGCATGGGTGGTATGGGCGGCATGGGCGGCATGATGTAACACATCCCCCCCTTGCAAGCTCTACTGCGACATGCAATAGATCTCAGCAACACAAAAAAACCTATGTTGATAGACAACATAGGTTTTTTTGTGTGCTTGCTCCAATACTGTGTTCAAGCACGCTCAAGCTCGACGGCTAGTCTTTAATAATCTTTAAAGAAGTCCTCTAGTGCTGCGAGAACACGCGCTTGCAAGGTCGTGTCCAATTCATAATAAAGCGGTAGACGCACCAGACAATCCGTGTAGCGATCGGCCTGTGTGAGAGGTTCACCCGCATAGCGATCCGCGTAGTAATCGCTCTTGTGCAGGCTCAAATAATGGAAGACCGCTGCGATATCCTGATGCTTGAGATGCGCAATGAGAGCACTGCGCTGCTCGATGCTCTGGCAGACGAGGTAATACATATGGGCATTATTCGTCGCATAATCGGGCAGCGAGGGAAGCTGGGCGATCTTGCCCGCCTCATAGAAGGGCTGGAGGCATTGCTGATAGGCATTCCAAATCTCCTTGCGTCGCGATTGGATCGCATCCAGAGTCTCGATTTGCGCGAAAAGGAAGGCAGATACCACCTCAGAAGGAAGAAAGGAAGAGCCAATATCCACCCAACCATACTTATTCACCTCGCCGCGGAAAAATTCCGAGCGATTCGTCCCCTTCTCCCAGATAATCTCTGCGCGCTTGCAGAATCGCTCATCATTGATGGCAAGCATGCCGCCCTCACCGGCGATGATATTCTTTGTCTCGTGAAAGGAAAAAGCCGAGAGATGACCAATAGAGCCTAATGCGCGCCCCTTATAGAAGGAGTCTACCGCCTGAGCCGCATCCTCAACGACGATGATATTGTGACGCGCGGCTATCTCCATGATACGATCCATATCACAGGCCACGCCCGCATAATGCACAGGGACGATCACCTTCGTGCGAGGGGTGATGAGAGCTTCAATCTTCTCTGCGTCCAGATTGGGATTGTCCTCACCGCTATCGGCAAAAATCACATGAGCCCCTACGCGTATAAAAGCAATAGCCGTCGATACAAAGGTATAAGAAGGAATGATTACCTCATCCCCTGGTTTGATATCGCATAGAATCGCGGCCATTTCTAAGGCATCAGTACACGAGGTCGTCAGCAAGCATTTCTTAAAGTCATAGCGCATTTCAAAAAACTGCTGGCAACGCTGCGTAAACATGCCGTTGCCCGAGATCTTCCCCGAGCTCACGGCCTGATAGATATAGTGTACTTCCTTCCCTGTAAGGTAAGGTTTATTAAAAGGTATTGTAGTCATAGTGGATGAAATTGGGACATGGGAGACACTCGAAATCATACCCACAGAAGGTAGACAGAGATGCGACTCAAAATCTCTAATTGATTCTTCGTCGTATAGGAGAACATAGGCTCCTCTCTATAGACGGGGGAAATAATGGATATCTTCATGCATCTCAAAACTCCTATAATATTGTTCAATTATTATTGTAATATGAAAATACCTATAGCTTCACCGTGACGATAATGCCCGCAGAGATCAAGAAGAGACCTAAAATCTTGCCCAGCGTCATCGCCTCACCAAGGAACATAAATCCAAAGACGAGCACAAGCGCGGGTGCAAGAGACATGAAGGGATACGCGTGCGTCAAGTCGAACTTCGACATCGCAATCATCCAAAAGAGAGAGGCGATAAAGGCTGAAACAAAGCCTGAGAGGATAAAGGGATCAATGAGCAGCTTGGTGAGTGTAAAAAGCTTCTCAAAGAGCGTTGATTCATTGGGGATTTGAATACCCAGGCCCGAGATACGCCACTTGAGAATAAGCTGCCCATAGACGGTAAAGAGTATAGTGCCAAAGATGTAGATGTAATTTATCACAATATTAACAGTGTTACAGAGATCGTTGAGCCCGCATGAGGTACCAATCTATTGTCTTAACGATACCCGTGTCGAAGTTCTCATCAGCCCGCCAGCCCAGCTCGCACTCAAGCTTATCCGCATCAATGGCATAGCGCATATCATGCCCCGGACGATCGGTGACAAAGCTAATGAGATCGCAGTAGCTCTGTCCGTTGGGTCTGGGATCTTTCTCATCAAGGAGAGTACAAATGGTGTTCACGATTTGCATATTGGTACGCTCGTTGCGACCACCTACATTATAGGTCTCGCCGGCGCGGCCCTGATGATAGACAAGATCAATCGCCTTGCAGTGATCGAGCACATAGAGCCAGTCGCGTACATTGTCCCCCTTACCATAGATAGGGATGGGCTCTTCTGCCAGACACTTGCGTATGATGGTGGGGATGAGCTTCTCATCATGCTGCTTGGGGCCATAATTGTTGGAGCAGTTGGAGGTGGTGACATCCATGCCATAGGTGTGATGGTAGGCTCGCACGAGGAAGTCCGAGCTCGCCTTGCTCGCAGAATAGGGACTATTAGGAGCGTAGGGCGTTGTCTCTTCAAAGAGCCCCTCAGCTCCTAGCGTACCGTATACCTCATCGGTGGATATGTGGTGAAAGCGACAGTCCTCATAGCCTTCTTTATAGAGCTTGGGTGCAGTCATCCAGTGGCTGCGTGCAGCCTCCAGCAGGGCGAAGGTACCTACGATATTGGTCTCAATGAAGGCACGAGGCCCTGTAATAGAATTATCAACATGGCTTTCGGCTGCAAAATGAATCACACCGCGTATATCGTACTCTTCAAAGAGCTCTGCTAAGAGGGCTGTATCACAGATGCTTCCGTGCACGAATCGGTAATTGCTCATGCTCTCGCACTCACTGAGATTGCGCAGATCGCCGGCGTAGCTGAGCAGATCAATGTTGATGATCCGGTAATGAGGATAGCATTCGCAGAAATAGGGTACAAAATTTGCCCCTATGAAGCCTGCACCACCCGTGACGAGAATTGCTTTATTGATCATGATTAAAAAATTAGAAAGACTGCTCTGTAATGACTTTGGTCAAGTAATTGCTATAATCACTCTTGGGTAGTTCGGCAATGACTGATTCTAACTGCTCCTTGGTGATGAAACCTCGGCGATAAGCGACCTCCTCAAGGCAAGCGAGCTTGAGCCCCTGACGCTTCTCGATAATCTGGACGAATTGCCCCGACTCCATGAGAGAATCAGGAGTACCCGCATCCAGCCACGCGTTGCCTCGTCCCATGGGCAATACATTCATACGCCCTTCATTCAGATAGGCATTGTTCAAGTCAGTGATCTCCAGCTCACCACGAGCAGAGGGCGTGAGTTCGAATGCTTTTTGGACAACATCGGCAGGGTAAAAATACAAACCTACCGAGACATAGCTAGACTTGGGGTGCTGCGGCTTCTCCTCAATGGAGATAGCCTTCATCTTGTCGTCAAACTCGACGACACCAAAGCGCTCGGGGTCTGAAACATGGTAGGCAAAAATGGTAGCATTTTTCCCTCTATTCTCCTCTATAGACTGTCTAAAATGCCCTAGCTGTATGCCCATATAAAAAATATTATCTCCCAGAATAAGCGCGACATCATCACCATCAATGAAATTCGCACCCAGTGTGAAGGCCTGAGGAATCCCATCTGGTCGCTCCTGGACTATATAGCTGAGCTTCACCCCCAATTGGCTACCATCGCCAAGAAGGCGTTCAATATTCGGAGTATCCTGAGGTGTAGAGATGATAAGAATGTCGCGTATTCCAAAAAGCAGCAAAGTGGATAGCGGATAATAGATCATCGGCTTATCATACACAGGGAGCAGCTGTTTTGACGTTGTCTTTGTTAATGGGTAAAGCCTACTACCTGTGCCTCCTGCGAGAACGATTCCTTTCATAATGTGATGTATTTCCTATGCTAAATAGAGGGGTAAATTACCACAGAGAAAGACTACCGTCAAGAATTATTCACACCATGATCTCTCAATGAACCTCTCACGATCAAGCAATAAGAACATCGATTCATAATAACAAATCTCATTCGATGACTATGAACTACTTGCTAAAAAAATACCCATCTTACAGCACTCCTCAACAAAATCTTCCTTTCATTTTAATAGGGGAAGCCAAAGAAGAAGAGTCATCGTGTTATTTTTACCTTTACATTTGAATACTATCTTGGCAGAATCTGCCTGTATGTCATTGCAAAACACAGCTCTCAAAACACTCGGCAAGCACAAGCTGTTCCGAGACCTAGAGCTCCCTTTTTTGCTTTCGCCACAGCCACTCGCGCTCCCCGCCTCTATCCAGAATGAGCTCCAACGGCTCGGTCCCATTCTCCAGCAGTTTCAGCGCAGCTGCCATCAGCTCTACAAACAAAGCGTCAAAGAGAGCACGGCTCCTTGGCTCGCCCCTCTCCTCGATGCGGGAAAGCCCCGCTGGATGGTAGACGCCCAGCGACACTCCAAACACCCTCTTGCTCTGCCGCGCATCATTCGCCCCGATCTGCTCTGGTGTGAGGCAGGTCTACGCCTCACCGAGATCGACAGCGTCCCAGGCGGGCTTGGCATTCTGCATTTTCTCCACAAGCTTTACGCTCAAGAAGGCTACGGCAATGCGCTGATAGGAGGAGCCCACGCTGTCTTAGAGGGATTCCAGCACGCTTACCCAGAGGGAGCCCTCATTGCGGTGTCCGATGAATCTGCTGACTACAGGGCTGAGATGCTCTACCTCCTCTCTGAGCTACCAGACGCGCACTTCGACTACCGAGATGCTGAGCAGCTCACACCCGATAGCCGCCCCAGCTGCCTCTACCGCTTCTTTGAGCTCTTTGATCATGAGAATATTCCCGCTGCGCGCGATCTCATCAGCTCATGGGCTCAGGGTGAGCTCGTCATC
>CAYJOV010000081.1:5244-10328 GCA_964371905.1 uncultured Akkermansia sp.
TCCCCTCGCCCACCTTGAGGAGAAGGCTTGGCTCGCCCTCTTTCATCTCCCCTCCCTCCAATCATGGTGGCAGACGCATCTACGTGCTTCTCACCGCGAGACACTCCAGCGCATCATCCCTCGCAGCTGGCTGCTCGACCCCTCGCCACTCCCGCCTCATGCTAGCCTGCCTTGGCTCGATATCAACGATTGGCGCGATCTAGGCAAGCTCAGCCAGAGCGAGCGTCGACTCGTGCTCAAGATCTCAGGCTTTGATGAGCGCGCATGGGGCGCACGCGGCGTCCATATCGGTCACGATCTCTCATCACGGAGGTGGAATGAGGCTCTGCATGAGGCTCACAGTCATTTCCCCGATGAGCTCTGGATCATGCAAGAGTACTGCAATACCACCGTCATCGAACACCCCTACTACGATCATAACAACGAACTCCACACCATGAAAGGACGCGTACGCCTCTGCCCCTACTATGCCACTTCCCCGCAGGGAGAGGACATACGTCTCATCTCCTGCCTCGCTACTATTGTACCACAAGACAAAAAGAAGATTCATGGGATGAAAAATTCAATACTCGTGCCTTGCCTTTTTTCGTAGCTATGTTAAAATCAAAAAACACTCCTCTTACTTATGCACTCTGATCACACATTCCAAGCAGTGCCGCCACATAATCACGAAATAGAACGACTCGCTGACAAGACTCGGCAGAGTCTCATCCAGCGTCTCCAAGATTGGCAAGACCAGCGCAGCTGGGATGACTTCTATCGTACCTACTGGCGGCTCATCTACAGCGCAGCTCTCAAAACAGGACTCCAAGAACAAGAAGCTTGGGATGTCGTACAGGAGACTATCCTCACCGTTGCCAAACAAAGCAAGAAGGATATCTACAACCCTGAACGAGGATCCTTCAAATCCTGGCTGTGGAATATCACGCGCTGGCGCATCAACGATAGACTACGCGCTCGCCTAAAAGAGCCCATCGCCATGAGTGGCAATCAAGATGGAGAGGAAGATCACAACCCCATCGAAAATCAAGAAGACATCTCAGGCAAGAGCTTTGACAAAATCTGGGATGAGGAATGGCAGACCAACCTCATGAAAGCCGCGCTTGAGCGCGTCAAGATCAAGGTATCCGCACAGCAATTCCAAATCTTTGACCACCATGTCCTCCGTGATCTCTCTGCCAGCGAGGTCAAAAAAAAGCTCGGTGTCAGCACGGCTCAAGTCTATCTCAGCAAGCACCGCGTCGGTCAAGTCCTCAAAAAGGAAATCCAATACCTACGCGAGCAGGAAAACAGCTTTGCCGACTCCCTCTCCAACTAATACGCGGCAGCGCACGCCCCTTCTAGCCAGCACCTACAATGCCTGAGCAGCAGTCATCTCCACCACACCCAGCAGCCCTCCCCCTCATCAGCGGACTCATCCTTGTCCTCATGCTTTGTGCAGCCATCCCTCTCGCCTCATGGTCGACTGGATGGGTACACCTCGAGGGACTCTACGCTAGCGCCATTCTCGTCCCTCTTCTGCTACTCTATTACCTCTGGGCACGGCGAGCGCAAGTATCTCTACGCCTACCTCTAGGAAGCTTTCTGCTCCTCCTTGCGCTGGCGTGGGCTTATAATCTCATTGCCAACATCGCCCACCTCGCCTATCCTGATCTACTGGTATCCAATCTCTTGATGACCATGGGCTGCCTCGCCCTTCTCTGGGGACTGCTACGCACTTGGTCACTGCTCTATTGGCTCCCCGTACTCTTTATTGGCATGCTAGAAATCTTCATCTACCTCCAATACGGCTCCACGATCAACTCGCTCATCATAGCCGAAGTCCTCGAGACCTCCCCCGACGATGCCAAGGCCTACATCACCCCCAAGGGCATCCTCGCCACCTGCCTCATCCTCGCGCTGCTCCCACTCATCGGCGTGATCACGCGCCTCATACTCAAGAGACGCACACGCCCCGAGCTCATCTTCCACGGTCTGCTCCTAGGCACACTGTCTTGTCTCATCTCGCTGCTCCCCCAAGAGCAGAATGCAGGGAGATGGCCTCTTGATGAGTCCATCAAGCTCGGGCTCGCCACGCACGAAGCCATCTCTCACAACATCGCCACCATACGCGAAGTCCAGCGTCTCCCCTCCCCCAGCCTCAAAGCGAGCTCGCTGCCCCTCTTCCAAGGCGATGAAGGCATCGTCCTCGTTGTCCATATCGGAGAAAGTCTTCTTGCAAATCGCATGAGTCTCAATGGATATAAGCGCAAGACCACCCCATATCTCGACAGCAATCCACGCCTCATCAACTTCCCCCACTGCATCGCCGCTGCTAGCGAGACGAGCCAAGCCCACATCACCATCCTCACCAACGCACGACGCAGCATCAAACACCCCGACTCTGCGATGCGTGCCAGCACGGGCTCCGTCTTTGATCTCTTTGTCGCCCAAGGCTTCAAGCTCTACTCCTTCTTTGGACGCAAAGTCACCCAACAGCTCAAGCATGACCGCGTCATGAAGCTACTCTCCCGCGGAGCGAGCAAGCAATACTACAACCAAGGGCTCTTCGCGGAGAGCTCTACCCACCTCAAGGCACACCTTGATGAGATCGATAAGAGCCCTGATGCCCAGCAAAATCAGCTCCTTTTCATCTGCAACGAGGGCAGTCACACACCCTTCAATCACTACGACAAGGACAATCCCCCCTTCACACCGACCATCGACTCCTTCAACGACCCGCAGGCGCAGTCCATCGCCATCAACAACGCCTACGACAACACCGTCCACTACACCGACAGCTTCATCCACACCCTACTCCAGCATCTAGCAGGGCGCCCCTACCTCTATCTCTACATCAGTGATCACGGGGAGCTACTCGGAGAAAACGGCATCTGGGGACGCGGTGCGCTGGGAGATCGCGAAGATCTCTACCTCAAGAGCAGTGCCTGCCATATAGGCATGTTCGTCATCGCCTCCCCTGAGCTTGAGGTCCTCCACCCGCATCTCAGTCAATCACTCGCCCAGCTGCGCCAGAATCGTCATCTCATCGTCAGCCATGAGCACATCTTTCACACCCTGCTTGGCATCATGAAGCTCCAAAGCCCCTATTACGAGCAAAAGCTCGACCTCGCCAGCCCCCACGTCACTCCCTACAGCGGAGAGCATCCCCTCAAAACAAAGAGTCTCTAAGCCCCCTCCCCCTCATCTACACCACCTTCCTAAAAGCCATGCCTACCCTCCATGACAAGCTCCACGCGCTAGACCTCCTTGACCGTCCCACATGGATACGCATCCTGCTCTGCTGCTTCATCGTAGGCTTGCTCTGCTATGGATATAGCTTCTTCAACCCCATCTACGCCCAAGACGGCGCGGGCTCAATCAGTCAGGTCAACGACGCTGCGTGGAAGATCAGCCTCGGACGCTACCTCCAAATTCTCAATATGGAATGGCGCGGCTACATCGCAGCCCCATGGCTACTCGGGGCTCTTTCACTCCTGTGGATCTCAGCGTCAAGCTACATCATCACCAAGACATTCAACATCCAGAATAAGGCGAGCCAATACGCCATCACAGCCCTCCTCACCACCAATCTCGCCTTCATCGCAACGCACATCGCCTTCATCCATGAGATAGACGCCTTCGCGCTCGCCCTGCTCGCCGCAAGCCTCAGTGCCTTCTTTTTTGCCAAGCTCCGCGGCTGGCTAGCCATCCTCGCCAGCAGTCTCTGTATCACGCTCTGCTGCGGTCTCTACCAGCCCTTTCTCGCGGCCATCCTCTTACTCCTGCTCACTCTCATCACCATCAAGCTTTTTGAGCGCCCCAGTCTAGGCAAGTTCGTCCTCCATCTTCTCAAAATAGCCACCACCCTCCTGCTAGGCATCGCACTCTACTACTCCCTACATCTCCTCATCCTTGATCTCAGCGATACGCCTGCAGCCAGCGGCTACAACTCTGTACCCATCAGTGAGCTACTCACCAATCCGCGAGATATTCTCACCCAATACGCAGAGCTCCTCTCCGACACCTACTACTACCTCTTGCTCATGGTGCTCATGCCGCAGAGCTATCATTTATACCCTCTGAGTATCATTGCTTTTATCACACTATCTCTGCTGCTCAACCACTGCATCCAGCTCGCCATCCGACGCAGGCTACGAGTCTGGCACTATCTCTTTTTGCTGCTGCTTATTCTGCTCTACCCTCTCGCCTTTGACATCACACGCATCCTCTCGCGAGGCATCAGTCATGATGGCACGCGCTGTGTGGGAGTCTTCTTCTACATCATCACGCTCATCCTCATCGAGTACCGAGCCCGCGCCGCCCATCCCTGTACCCCGAGTGGACGCCAATTCCTCCGCCTCACACAGGGCGCACTCGTCTCAATGATTGGCATCATCACCTTCAGCCACATCATCATTGCGAATCAAGCCTTCCTGAAGCGCGACCTCGCCTACCAAAGCACCCAATTCACCTGGGCGCGCATCCTCAGCGAGGTCGAGCGCATGCCCGACTATCAGCTCGGCGTGACCCCCATCGTCCTCATTGGGCAGCTCCAGCACTCGCCCGCGCTCATGGAGCGCAGTGGCTTTGATCAGGCCAATCTACTGCTCTCCGTCCCACTCAAGACCTCTATAGCCGATAATAAGACTTACTTTTACAACGGCTACTTTCAGCACGTACTAGGCTATCCTCTCAGGATCGAGGAGCTCATCCTCGACAACAGCCCCAGCCTCTATACCCCAGCCCTCCAGCGCATACCCTCCTTCCCCCATCTCGGTTACTGCCGCATGGTGGATGGCAAGCTCTACATCAAGCTCAGCGAGCCACTCGCAGCGCCACAAAGCGGTGTTGAAAATAAAAAAAGCTAGGAAAACAAAAAAAAGTCTTGCTTCTGCTGAAAAAAACGCTACAATGTCCCCGCACAAAGCAACGCGGGTGTAGCTCAGTGGTAGAGCGCAACCTTGCCAAGGTTGATGTCGTGGGTTCGAATCCCATCACCCGCTTGACGTTGTTTGTGCCACGAGGGTGAAAGCCCTTTTCTTAAAGCAGCGCGGGTGTAGCTCAGTGGTAGAGCGCAACCTTGCCAAGGTTGATGTCGTGGG
>CAYJOV010000082.1:0-10312 GCA_964371905.1 uncultured Akkermansia sp.
TTGTAAGATAGTGGAAAAATGACACCTGAAACCCGCCTGTATTCCACGCACCCCCCCGCCAATGGAATAAACGCGACTCGCACTCTATCAATCTCGACTCCCCCCCTCCCCGACAAGCCCTGCCTCATGAAAACAAAACACAGCACAACGAACACGCATCAAGTTGTTATTTTGTACGACACAAAAGAATAACGTTGCTCCAAGACACAATTCTTGCTAACATTTCCCCAATGACTCCATCACATGAATCTGAGGAGACCACCAAGCTCCGCTACATCACCCCCGCCCTCGAGCATGCGGGCTGGGACAAGCACACCCAGATCCAGATGGAATACTTTTTCACCGACGGACGCGTCATCGTCGATGGCAACAAAACCCACCGAGGCAAGCGCAAAAAAGCCGACTACCTCCTCAGCTACAAGCCCAACATCCCCCTCGCCATCCTCAAAGAGAAAAAGCGACCCATCAAGAAGAAAAAATCAAAGTTCCTAAGCAAGAATCCACCATCTCTCGCAAAGCCGACGGCTCCTTCTACGAACGCATCGGTCCCGAGTTCCCCTTCACCTTCCCCCCAGTAGGGCATTTATTTATCATATGATATAATCAAATTTAATTTATGAAAATTGAAGGATTTACTATTGTTGATAGCAAGGAAATATTGAACCTTGATAGAAAAAGTCTGTACGTGGCTAGTATTGAAGTGACAGATCTAGCTAAAGCTGTGGAAAGCTCTTTAGATGATATTTGCGATGGTAGCTGGATAGCGAAACTCCCAAAAATGCTTCAAATTGGGTATAAGTCGAGATTTGAAAAATCAGCTAAAAATATTTCTGCAAAGATTAAATCTAATGCTAGCGACAAAATTACAAAAGAGTCAGGAGAGATAGTGATCGTGCAGGTTGCTAGAGAGTGCTTATGTGAAAAATTCAATCATATCGCAATACCGTTAGCTGAATTATTTCACTCTAAAGAATCAGGTAATGCAAGTTTTGATTTCCATTCAGAATCTGAAAAGTCACTAATCGTTTTTGGAGAAGGTAAATATCGAAGCAAAGGAAATTCTTACAATCTCGCATTGAAGCAAATACAGGATTTTTTCGCTAAAAATAAACATCATGATGATGCTGTACATTTGGCGAATTTTGTTACGAAAAATGCAAATAAGAGTTTTGCGCAATCAGAACAAGCTTTTGCTGCTGTATTCTCAATCAACGGAAAGAATATGGAAAAAATTCTCGACAATGCTATGAAATCCAATTTTGTGAGATTAGTGAATAGCCATTCTGAATTGTATCTTATAGGAGTTAAAATATGAAATTGTCTAATATATTAAACGATAATGCTAGCCACGAAGGTATTATTTTAGAAATTTTAAAGAGACTTCATCTATTTGGACCTATTGACAGCCATGATTTAGAGCTTCTAGCATATATTAAATTACATAATGGCAGGTTATTTTCAAAATATGAGAAATCTATATTATATTTAATGGGGTTATTCCAAAAAATACAAGATCCCGAGTCAGTGACAGATGTTATTTATGATGCGTATTCATTATCTATCGAGGATACTTTTAAAGGGAAGTTAACACCTATACAATTTTCAATATATAAATTCATTTGTGATAATACTATATTTTCGTTTTCTGCTCCAACAAGTGCAGGAAAGTCATTTTTATTTCGTGAATTGATAAAAACATCTAATAAAGATATAATAATAGTTGTGCCTTCAAGGGCTTTGATTGCGGAATATTACCGCAAAATACTGAATATTGTTGACCGAGACGTTTTGGTTTTGCAATTCGTGGAACTGATAAATAAGAGACATGCAAAGCGTCGAATATTTATAATTACACCTGAGCGAGGACGCGACTTATTTATATATAAGAATGAATTAGATATAGATTTTGTATTTTTTGATGAAGCTCAAATTTCAGAAGAAAAAACAAGAGGTATGACATTTGATGCGTTGGTGCGTCGTATACAAAAAGTTTTTCCTGAAGTGAAGAAAATTTTCGCTCATCCATTTATTACTAACCCTGAAGCTCAATTAGAGAAGCATGATTTTAATAAGTTAAATATTAGTTTAGATTCTGCGTCCTATAATCAAAATACAGTTGGGAAAATTTTTGCAGTAAAATCTGATTTACAATTCTTTTATTTTTCGCCGTATGAAGAGTGTATTAATGATAAGAGTTCTCTTGATAAAACACTTTTAATTAAAAATGATTTAATTATGAAAATTTTAAAAGATGGGGGGACCGTTTTAGTCTACGTTTCCAAAAGCAATATATATAATGGAAAATGTCTACATTCTTTTCAGAAATATATCAGTGCTTGTCCAGTTTTAGATGATGAAAAAGCTCTATCGTTGATAGCTGAACTGCAAAAATTTATTGGTGGAACTTTTTTGAAGGGAGAAGAATTTTCTAATATGCTATCTTTAATGACTAGGGGAATTGTAATTCATCATGGGTCGATTCCACTTAAAGCAAGGTTATTGATAGAGCAATTTGTTAATTTAGGCTATGCAAAAATGTGTTTTGCTACCTCTACATTACTTCAGGGGATTAATATGCCTTTTGATTTAGTGTTTATTGATAATTTTAAATTTACAGGAAGTAACGAAAGAAGAATTTTGGACTTGAAGAATTTGATAGGGCGAGCGGGTAGAACAACGAATACAGCTCAATATGATTATGGTTATGTTTGTATTAACATGAAAAATATAACCACGTTTTCTAATCGGATCAAAAGTCAGTCGACAATCTCTCCAGATTCTCAATTATCTAAAGAAATCCAAGACAGTAATGAAGATGCCATAGATCTTGTAAATGCGCTTAAAAAAGATTCTTTCAATGATAAATTGAAACTGCCTCAAGAACAGATAGACAGATTATGTAATGAGGATGTTTATGATGCGTGTCGTTATATATTAGATAACTTTTTACCAAATGGGGTAATCTTGACTAGCGCTGGGTATCAAGGACTTAGTAAAAAAGCAAAAAACGAAATTAAAGCTTCTTTTCAGATAATTTATACGAAGCATTTGAATCGCGAGTTAACGAGAGGGGAAAAGACAATTTTGAGTACAGCGATCCATATAATGGTATTGAGGATTGAAGTTAGATCTTTTAGTGAATTGGTAGCTCTTCGCTATAAGCAAATTAGCAAGAGAAAAGACCGTCTTAATATTGCAAATAGATTGAAAGAAAAAGAAATATCTAAACGTCGAGCTACCACCGAGTTGAAGCGTTTAAAAGTAGACTATTCGCCAAAAGCAGAATCTCTTCCTAACAAAAATATTAACGTTTGGCCCATTGTTGATAAAGCTATGCAAGCATCAGAGTTGCCATATGATTTGGTAGTTTATGATACATATGATTACTTGGATAAAGTTATAGGTTTATCTCTAGTTGATCCATTGTGTGCTGCTTTTGAGATGTACTATCAAAATGCTGATAAACATGATCCCTCAAGTTCTCATGCCATAACAATACAAAACATCATTCGTTATGGGACAAGTAATTTAACTGAGATTTATTTATTAAAGTATGGATTTGAGTTTGAAGAAATCGATTGGCTGAAGAAATATGTAACAAGTATTGATGATAATGAAATTGTTTTCGATTCAACAATTTCTGATTTAGATGCGGATAAAAGAAGTATAATAGAAAGGTATATATATTAGTGTGAAACGATCACCGTATAAATGAGTATTGAACCATGTATTTTCTTACTTATTAATCACTAATTGTGAATAAAATCTATAAAAAATAGTATCAGATGCCTATACTATAGGAGCATCTCTCTGAAAAATTTTACTCATAAAATAAAACGATACCGCAAACTAGAACGAATAGGATACAATGAAGAAAAAAGCACTGGTACTCAGGGAGGGCGATAGTCGAGAGGTCATCATCTATCGCGACGCGAACCATGCGCCCAAGGTCGAGGTACTCTTGCAAGGGGAGAATCTCTGGCTGACGCAAAAGTCGATAGCACAGCTATTTGATGTAGATCGATCCGTCATCACAAAGCATGTAAAAAATATTTTTCTATCGGGCGAATTGCAAGAAGATTCAGTATGTGCAAAAATTGCACATACTGCTGCCGATGGCAAATCGTATAAGACGATGTTTTATAATCTCGATCTTGTGATTGCGGTAGGCTATCGGGTTAACTCAGAACGTGCTATTTTGTTTAGGAACTGGGCAACGGGTATCTTAAAGGAGTATATGCAGAAAGGCTCGGTATTGGATGTCGATCGTCTCAAGGAGCCTGAGTATATTTTCGGACAAGACTATTTTGATGAGACTCTGGAGCGTATACGCGATATACGTAGCAGTGAAAGGCGCTTTTACCAGAAGATTACCGATATTTATTCCCAATGTAGTGCTGATTATGATGTGAGCAGCGAGGTGACGAGGTCATTTTTCGCGACAGTTCAGAATAAGCTGCACTGGGCTATATCTCATGAGACTGCCGCTGAGATTGTGTATTCAAGGGCAGATCACGAGAAAGAAAACATGGGGCTGACATCATGGAAAAATGCCCCGCAGGGACGTATCCGCAAGACGGATGTTTCTATAGCCAAAAATTACCTCTCTCATGAGGAGCTGGAGAGCCTCAATCTTCTCGTTTCTGCCTATCTTGATTTAGCCGAATTACGAACAAAGAGAAGGCAGGTGATGTATATGAAAGATTGGATTGGTCTGCTGGATAGGTTTTTGCTTGCAGATGATAGAGATCTATTGCAGCATGCAGGTAGGGTGTCAGCGGAGCTTGCTAGGGAAAAAGCAGAATGGGAGTTTGAGCAGTTCCGCGTTATTGAAGATAGACTTTATCAAAGCGACTTTGATCTTTTTTTGCAGATGGAGAGGCTGGAAGAGCCTACTTAGTGGCGTGGAAGGCGTACTTAGTGGCATGGAAGGCGTACTTAGTGGCGTGGAAGGCGTACTTAGTGGCGTGGAAGAGCCTACTTAGTGGCGTGGAAGGCGTACGCGATCCAATCGCCTTTTTATTATTTGAGCAGTTGCTTAATTTACATACCTAATAAAATCTAATAATCAAACCGTATGATGCATTATCAAATTTGTGTGCGTAAGATATTCACATACTTAGTGAATGTATTCTCTTTAACAATTATTGTCCTAGCCGTACTAATCGGTGTCGTATTTTTCTACGATACGATTGAGGTAAGTGACTTTATGGCAATTTTGGCGGCTGTTGTTGCGATTCTCGTTTTTATTCACAGCTTGGCGTTGAGGGAGTCTGAGATGATCATCAAGTATCAAGAAAAATATTTTTGCCCTGAAATGGGGGATGCGTTGCGCATCTTGAATAATTTTGCCAATGAAACAGAATGCCGCAGTGATGGACGCAGACTGAGAAAGTTGTTCCCTTGTTCGAACAGCACCCCTCCGCGCCTTGTTGATGTTGCAGAGAATAATGCTGAGGGGGATCTCGCTCAATGGAAAACGAGGGAATTAGAACTTCACAACGCGAGACGTCGCGTGAAAGAATACTTTTTCACACTCATCGATCTCTATGATCTAGGCTATATCTCAAAATATAATTTGGTAAGCCTCTGTGATAAGGGTGGTATCGTAACGCTCTTTACCATCATTGAGCCGATGGAGAGTGCTCTCAATCCGACTTATGATCGAACAAAGTTTGATGCAATTTACAAACAGCTAAAACATATTTATGGAAAGCAGTATCAAATGGCTATACTTTAGTGTTCTGAGCATTTTTGTGATTAGCTTAGTGTAAACTAATGTATTTGTGAGATAAGCTCTTCCGCTAGGAGCTGCTCAAGGTATTGTTCTTCAGCTATTCACATCCTCTGTGAATGGGCGTTGATAAATGCCTTGAGGACCTTTGGATGAGCACACGTGTCATTTCGCGCTTGCTATCGGGATGTGCTTTGTGGTAGAATGAGGGCTATGTTGACTCTTGGAGATCGCTTTTGGTGTCGGAGATCGCTTTGTTAAAAGGAGATCAATGCCTTTGATTGTCAGCATATCTATATAACAATTATTATTCTATGCGTTTATCAGCATTCTTAGCATTAAGCACTCTTGCTCTTGTTGCCCAGCCTCTTCTGGGGCAGGAGCAGCTCATTCCTCGTCCTGTCTCCCTCAAGGTGAAGGAGATGGCGCCCTTCACCCTCAATCTGAATACGGTCATTTACGTGTCAGGCTCTGATAAAGCTCTCCTGAAGCAGGCAGAAAATATTCAGCAGATCTTGCGCCAAGGCACAGGCCTGCCTCTCATCTTGGAAGTCGGCCCTTCCAAAGTTCTTCGTGAGAATAGCATCACCCTTCTCCTCGACGATGAGCTCAAGTCCCATGGGGATGAGGCCTACAAGATGACATCCACGAAGAAGGGTATCATCATCAAGGCTCCTAGCGTGAAGGGGCTCTTCTACGGTGTGGCCTCTCTCATGCAGATGCTGCCCAAGGAGTTTCACATGCCCAAGGCCAAGAAAGCCACCGTCGCTTGGCGAGTCGGTGAGAAGGCATTCCAGATCACGGATTATCCCCGCTTTGGCTGGCGTGCCTTTATGCTCGATGATGCGCGTTATTTCCATGGCGTGGAGGCGGTCAAGCAGCTGCTCGATCAGATGGCTTTGCTCAAGATGAATGTCTTTCACTGGGGGCTGACGAATGACGCGGGCTGGCGCGTGGAGATCAAGAAGTATCCGAAGCTCATCACCAAGGGCGCTTTCCGCAAGGACTCCGAGATCGGCACGTGGAAGAGCGGCCGCTACTCGGGCGAGCCTCATGGCGGCTATTATTCTCAAGAACAGATCAAGGACATCGTCCAGTACGCAGCGGATCGCAATATCACTATCATGCCCGAGATCAATATGCCAGGGCATAGCGGTGCTGCGGCTACGGCCTATCCCCATCTCTCGCTGAAGTCTCCCACGGAGACGCCTACCGACTTCATCACCAATGTCGCGCTCGACCCGACCAAGGAGAGCACCTATGAGTTCATCTCCGATGTGATGGACGAGATCGTGGAGATGTTCCCAGGGCCTGTCATTCACTTTGGCGGCGATGAGGTGCGCTACAATCAGCAGTGGAGGGCGACTCCGAAGGAGAAGAACCCCTATGCACCCGCCGTGGTCACCAAGGCTACTCCCGAGGAATTCGGCGCGATGCCTATTCTGCCTGAGATTGATGCCTTCATGAAGAAGCATAAGCTCAAGAACTTTGCCGAGGTGCAGATGGTCTTCTCCAATCGCGTCGCAGACATCATCCGTCAAAAGGGACGTCGCGGCATGGGCTGGAATGAGATCTATGGCATCGACCTGAATCACGACGGCGGCGGCAAGTCCGCCCTCTCGCTGGACAAGAACGCCATCATCCACGTCTGGAAGGGCGATCTAAATCACGCGAAGCGCGCGATCAAAGACGGCTACTCGATTGTGAATGGTCTCTGCTGGTTCACCTACCTTGATTATAGCTATGGGAATGTGCCTCTGGACAAGGCCTATAGTTTTGAGCCCATCCTCGACGGACTCACGGAGGAAGAGGGCAAGAATGTGCTCGGCCCCAGTGCCCAGATGTGGACGGAGTGGACACCGACTCTGGAGCGTATGCAGTACATGGCCTTCCCCCGCACGGTGGCTTATGCCGAGGTGGGCTGGACGCAGAAGAAGAAGCGCGACTACAGCGACTTTAGGAAGCGTCTTGCGAAGTACAATCCCATCATGGAGGCCTGCGGGATTAATTATAATAAGGACGCGCTCGTCGCCTTCTCCCGCAGCGAGTACAACAGCAAGCCCGTGCTGGGTAAGTGGAACTCCGCACAGATCAACGCCAAGAAGGCGAGCTACGACGCGACCCCCCATCTCAAGATGAAGGGTGAGTACACCGTTGCGTTCTTCTTCGACTCTGGAGCGGATGGCGCGGAGGTGACTTCGGTGACGCTGCTTGAGAACGGCAAGAAAATAGCCGAGGACAAGCACTTGGGCTTCAGCGGTCATGCGAAGCGCGACATCGAGTACAAGCTCACGCTGCCCGCGCTCAAGGCGGGCGCGACCTACACCATCGAGGTGAGCTACAAGGCGGACAAGAAGATGGATAGCAACGGCACGATCTTTATCAAGGCTCCTGAGGTCTTGTAAGGAAGCGAGCTAGAGATTCACCAAAAGCCAAGCCCCAGCGTCTATCATGATGCTGGGGCTTGATTGCTAGCGGGCTCTCGGAGTGATAGGAGCTTATTTGTCCTTGTTGCCTCGGAGTCTCCAGAATCGGAGTAAATAGAGGGGAATGAGGAGCAAAAGCAGGCAGGAGCAAAAGAGCGGGAATGAGTCATCGAGGAAGCGATCTTTTTCAAAGGCCTGACCGTGCTCTTCGAACTCGTGATAGATCCCGAGCACAACGCATACATAGAAGAGCCAATAGGGGACTGCGAAATGCACGAGGAGGAGGAAATAGCGTAGATAATTCTGACAGCAAACGTATCTCGCCAAGACGGTGCATACCAGCCATGGCAAGCCGCCTAAGAGGCAGCAGTAGACGATCATGAGCAGGAGCTCACCTGCGCCTCTGAGGAGCATGTCGTCGAGATAGCGGATATCGGCTAGGAGGGGGATCATGGCAGGGGTGCTTTTCCCAGACCATAGCTCATCCTGATGCAGAGTCAATATAGATGATGCTCGCGCGCGTGACATGATTTTGCCAAAGATCGCTTGATTGATCGAATACAAAATGATAGCATAGCCTCAATAGCTCCTCGTGCCTCCGCATGATACATAGCACGAGAAGCTTGCCAATCTGTCAACGAAAGCCTCGCCGTATGAATACACCCCAGTTTCTCACCGTCGTCCTCGCCTCTCTCTCGTTTCTCCAATGCTCGCCTGCGCACGAGCCGATGAGTCTTGAGCAGCGGGGCTATCATAAGAATGCCTTGACGCGCTTGGAGAGCATTCAGCGCAATGCTGTTGCCGTTGAGCTCTATGTTGATCCTTTTAGCATGGCCTCTGAGGCTTATAAGAAATCCCCTCGTGCGAAGCGCAAGGGCGAGCTCGCCGAGCAGGGGGTCGCCCACTGGAGACGCGCAGAGCTCACACCCGAGCAGGCAGCTACTCTGCTCGGGGCAGTCAAGGAGACAGAGCTGCGCTACAGCGGTCGCCCCAATATGAGCTCTCAGCCTGCCTATGCCCTCACCCTCGCTTTTCGCGATGCGCAAGGAAAGCTACTGGGGACAATAGACCCCTTTGAGATCCTACCCAAGGCTCCAGAGATGCGTGATTTTTTCCGCTTCTACCAGCTTGATGAGCCGCGTGTCAAAGAGCTGCGTCTCATTATCTATAAGGCAGTAGACGCGACGAATCTCCTGAGAAAGAAGATCACCCCTAGCTCCGAGCCTTGCCCCGACTGCGGCGAGGTGCATCAAGTCATTTAAGCCATGAAACAATCACTCACTCGTCTATTTCCCATGAAATTGCTCTTCTTCCCCCTGCTTGTCGCCCTCTGTGCTCCTCTCGCACATGCGCTCGACCTCCATGTCGAGGCGCGCAAGCAGATAGGTGTGACGACCATCTATGACCCCGCCTACGTGGTGCTCAAGTACCCCGCTGGCGATGTGTCCAAGGAGCGCGGCGTGTGTACCGATGTGGTCATTCGCGCCCTGCGTGGCAAAGGCATTGACCTCCAAAAGGATGTGCACCTCGATATGAAGGCGAACTTCTCGAAGTACCCCAAGATCTGGGGGCTCAAGCGCCCTGATAAGAATATCGACCATCGCCGTGTGCCCAATCTGCGCACCTACTTCACCCGCAAGGGCTGGAGTCTCCCCATTCCCAAGAAGCTCGCCGATCACAAGCCCTCGAGCTTTCTCCCTGGTGATCTCGTGACGAACACCCTTCCGGGTAATCTCCCGCACATTATGATCATCAGCGACAAGAAGACCGCGCGGGGCATCCCTCTCGTCATCCACAATGTGGGCGGTGGCACGCAGGAGGAGAATTTTCTCTACGCCTATCCGATCAACGGTCACTATAGGGTGAAGAAATAAGCCTCGCTACTTGGGTGCTAGTTATTACTCGGGCTACAGATGATGTAACAAAATAGGGCGAGTACTGGTATTCAAAATCATCATATTAAACCTTCCTTTTGTTGGGTGAAAAATGGCACTCCGTCAGAATCGTATCATGATTTCCTCACTCGATAAGGAAGCTAGTATTAGTAATAAAGCAGCTATAGAAAAAATAGCTTGCTTTAGCAAAATCGACGCTTCACCTCCCCTTTCATGTGCTTCATTTGGAGGGAAAAGACAAAGTCTTTTTCAACCAA
>CAYJOV010000083.1:0-10205 GCA_964371905.1 uncultured Akkermansia sp.
CAGCTTCACCCCCCAGTGGTATGAGCGCTTTGAAGACCTACGCGACCACGCCTCCACGCTGAGCAAATTCCAACGCCCTGAGGCTCTTGCCAAGAGCTACGCCGCGCTCGAGCGCATGCGCGGCTACCCTGGCATCGAAGACAAGCGACGCATG
This sequence comes from uncultured Akkermansia sp., assembly GCA_964371905.1. Taxonomy (GTDB): domain Bacteria; phylum Verrucomicrobiota; class Verrucomicrobiia; order Verrucomicrobiales; family Akkermansiaceae; genus Akkermansia. The sequence continues at coordinate 155 of CAYJOV010000083.1, forward strand.
GGCGCCTTCCGCCGCGCGGTCGGTCTCCCCGAGCATGCCGAGGAATACGCCCTCACACGCCCCGAGGACCTCCCTGATGAGCTCTGGGATGAGAATCTCGTCTCGCAGATGGCACACAAGGCACACGAATACGGCGTGCCCGCCGCCGCCATGGAAGCCCTCAAGGACCACTACTGCCACGAAAATAAGCGCCACCTCCAGCACTACCGCCAGATGCAAGAGGAGCGCATCATCCAAGCCGACGCGGAGCTCCAAGATGAGTGGGGTATTGATTATGAAGACAACATGGCCGCTATCACCTCCGTCTTTGCCCGCCTCGGGATGGATGCCGGCGTCGACGTCGTCCCCATGCTGGACAATCCCGCTCTGCGCGCCGACACGGGCTTCCGCCGCGTGCTCCTCGAGGTCGCCCACGCCCTCGGCGAGGCTCCCCATCGCAGCGGAGACAACAAAGAATCGCGCCACGAGGCGCACCGCATCGCGCATGACCCCAGCCACCCCCTCCACGAGGCCTATATGCGCACCAGCCACCCCCAGCACAAGTACGCCAACGAGCAGTACGACCGCCACGCCTTTGGCCGTCCTATTTCTTGAGGCGTGACCTGATCCCACGACTGAGATAGTAAAGAGCCTAGCTTTTTCCCAGAAAAGCTAGGCTCCGTGCTATATAGAGTGTTATTTAACAAGTAGATATTTAAATTTGCTGGTTGACGTCACAATAAAAAAATGCTAAAGTGTGTCATCAGGTCTGTCTTGAAATGATAGATTTTATATACTTTAATACAATTCATCGTCTTATATGAAACTTAGAATGAATTCGATTCTTCGGGCACTTGAGCGCGCATATCGTGCTACCGCCCTCAGTATTATAACAATGAGTGCTGTCATGGGAGGCATGTACACTCATCAACTCCACGCTGCGGATCTCAGTGGAGTATCGGGAGAGTATACATTTAGCTCAACAGGAGTAGGTGCAAACTCCTACATAGGGCCAAACGGCACTGTTGATCTTGGCTTTGATAGCACTATTGCCACAGGAAAGCCGGTAGGTGAGATGACGCTCAACTTTGAGAGTGGTGATTATTCCTTCGGAATTAGTACCATAGCTGGTGGTCAAGGATTCGTTGTAGGCACGGCGGATGCTCCAGTCAGTGTTACTGTGAATGTCACGGGTGGTACAAAGATTAGCTTTGGTGGTGTTTTGGCTGACTATAATACTCTCTATGGCTATGCGGGATCAACGAGCCCGACTATCTACGCATCCACCACCGTCAATATCAACACGACATCAACAGTTAGTTCTCTCTCTTTGACAACGAGAGGCAATCAAGCAGCGCATCCCTCCTTTGTAGGCGATCAACATGTGACCATAACCGCAGGTCAAGTGGGCATCTCATCGAGCGAAGCTGGTTCTCACTCTCTTTCTTTAGGTCAAAAATATGTTGATGTTGAGGGTGATGTGACCTATGTTTTAGGTGCTCTCGATGCCGATGATGAAGATCTCACATTCGGAGGCGGTATCTATGGTGGTGTCGTTGGCGCGGATAGTGGGAATATAATCGACGGTGATGTCAATATCACGCTCAATTCAGGTAGCTATCAAAGCGTCATTGGCGCGAGCACAGCAGGCACGCACACAGGGACGGTCACGATTAATTTCAACGGTGGCACTGTCGCAGGAGTGCTTCAGGGGAGTGGAGGTGCGACTGTCAACGGAGGCAAGATACTCAATATAGGCTCAAGTGGAACGATTAATGCCAATAACATAGACTTCGACTCTTTTACGGAGATTAATCTCGCAGGAACTATCAATTTGACCTCTAATCTTAATGACGCGGTTAATATTGGATTTGATGGGGGTAAAATCACCTCCACAGCCTACACCTTGAGCGAAAAGTCGGGTAGCAGTGGTACCTATGTATCAACTGCCAACTCGTTGAAACTCACGAGTCTTGAAAATGCGACAGTCACAGGTCTTCATCTATCGGTGAATGACGGGCAGAATATCACCTTGACGAATGTCACCCTCAATAGCTCTTCTATCAGTAGCAGCATCGCTAGTAGTACGGGGGAGACAGCAGTGACTGCTGATGATGTGGATATAGCCTATATTTACAAGCTCTCCAACATCACCTTTAGCGGCATCACGATTGGGGACTCGCTCACGCTCAATATCACACTCACGGGAGACGCGTTGGCTGATTACAACGCCTACCTCACAGCTGGCTCGGGCTATGTAGGCTTTGAGCTCGAAGGTATAGAGCTGTCCGCTCTCCAAGACGAGGACATTGACATCATCATGAATATCCTTGATGGTACAACGGGTAATAGCCTTTTCTCTAATGCTGCTCTCGGGGTGCAAGCGGGAGCATCAGGTAATGCCGTCCTCTATATCCCTGAGCCCAGTACAGCCAGCCTCAGCCTGCTCGCTCTAGCAGGACTCCTCGCGCGCCGTCGTCGTCAGGCCGTCTAAGGGCTAGATAGCACTATTTAGACACACAAAGAGCACCCCTTATGCTGGGGCTGCTCTTTTTCTGTGCAGGGTAGGGGGATACCCAGTGTGTAAAAAAAGTTCGAGATTTCGACTCTAGACGATGGGGCGTACAGGCAGCCCGTGCAGGGCAAAGTGCTGCTTGGCCTGAGCCACGGTGTACTCGCCAAAGTGGAAGATAGAGGCGGCTAGCACCGCATCGGCCTTGCCCCGCTGGAGCACATCGACCATATGGTCGAGATTGCCCGCACCGCCGCTGGCGATGACAGGGATCTTGACCGCCTCACTCACGCGGCGCGTCAGCTCGACATCGTAGCCCGTCTTGGCTCCGTCGGCGTCCATGCTCGTGAGCAGGATTTCACCCGCACCGAGACGCTCCACCTCGCGCGCCCACTCGATCGCGTCGAGCTCGACGAATTGACGACCGCCATGCGTCGAGACCTTCCAGACATCCTCACTCCATCGCTTCGCATCAATAGCGACGACCACGCACTGGCTGCCAAAGGCATTGGCACCCTCACTGATGAGCTCGGGGCGATGGATGGCGGCGGTGTTGGCTGATACCTTGTCCGCGCCCGCGTGGAGCATCTGGCGCATATCCTCCGTCGTGCGTATGCCTCCACCGACGGTCAGCGGCATAAAGCACTGAGCGGCTGTGCGACGCACGACATCAATCATGGTAGCACGACCATCGCTTGACGCGGTGATATCGAGGAAGACGAGCTCATCGGCTTGCTGCTTATCATAGGCGATAGCGCACTCGACAGGGTCGCCCGCATCGCGTAGATTGACAAAGTGGGTACCTTTGACGACACGTCCGTTCGTCACATCGAGGCAGGGAATGATGCGTTTTGAAAGCATATCGCTCCTCATTGTACGCATTTTGTCAGCAAAGTCAATCATAGCCTCTCTCTGTATGATATTTTGACGAAGAGGAACATAAACGGTGACTGAGTTTGATAGGGCTGCTTTTCCTCTCTCCTACAGGTATGGGATGGATGGCTTATTTTGAAGCGATAGCTTGTAGAGGGGAGTTTCCTCGATTGCCAAAGTGCTATCAATCTCAATTTTTCTCTTTGTTTATGCACGATTTCGAGTTTTTTTATTATTGTTGTTTTTTGTAAATTGCTTGTTTTTTGTAAATTGTTTGTTAATTGTTATGCTTTTAGGTTGACATTGGATAAAGAGATGAATAAAATACGTGCGTTAGCAAAACAACAATCATGAAGTTTATATTATCATTACTGCTAAGTGCGACTCTCGTGTTCGCTCAGTATCCCGACTATAAATACACTGTTCAGAGCGGTATGGGCTCAGGTGCGAGTTCGGGTAATTATACGAGCTTTACTCTCAATTTCCCCGATGCACACTTTGATGCAGCGAATCCACCCGCTGGGAAAAACAGTCTTACCACAGTTGAGAATGCAGATGGAAGCCCCATGACTGATTATGAGATATGGCAGTCTCAGTCTCTGTTTTCTGCGGGATCTACTTTCAGCCTGCAAAGCTTACAAATCACAGGTGGTTACACAAACGGAACATCCTTTGCAGAGGGTCTTGTCCTTAAGGTTACAGACTCTCAGGGGATCACTCTGACAAGTAATGCTGTAGTGAAATCTAATGCTACAGTGCGAGATCCCTTTGATGGTAGTACCTATTTCGTTTCAGGTAAGGATATAGGTACCTTCACCTTCAGTACGGAGGTGAGTATGATCGTTGGTCAAAGCTACAGCTTCCAATTTGTCAACGCAAGTGGCACATCTGTAACTACTCGTCTAACCGCAGTGCAAGGAAGCAACATAGGTGCTCTTAATGGTAACTATGCTCCTTCTATCACGGCTATAGGATACATCCCCGAGCCTGGGACCGCCACACTCAGCGTGCTTGCACTAGCGGGTCTGGTACTCCGCCGCCGCCGCAAAGTCTAAAAATATTTCGTTTGTGGTTTTGCAAAGCCTCAAACCTCGGTTTGAGGCTTCTTGCTGTACACCTGACTGGGCATAGCATTAGAGGGGGCTTCTAAATTCTCGTCATTCTAAATAAGAAAATCCAACAAATCACTTCACGAGGCATCTTTTGAGCGCTTTTCGTCTGAATTTGCTTCGAATTCTCGTCTAAGAGGATACTCTGAGCCATCAATTCGAAGCAAATTCAGCTCGAAAATCATCTCAAAATATTGCCTCGCGAGAAAATAGAAACCCCCTAGAGAACAATGACGCAGAGAGTCGAGTGATGCGCGTCCATGATCTCTCTTGATCAATCATGACGCGCTCTGGGCAAGTCTCAAGCGGATGAGCCAAGAAGAAGAGACTCTCTATTCTGCGTATTAAAAGTCGTCGAGCATGTCAAACATGTCCATCTGCAAGATCCCATCGGCTTCGCGTACTTGGGGCAGGGCGCGGGGGGCGCGCTTACGAGTGGTGGCATTGATTGGGCTGTGGACGTGCTGGGTGTTCTGCGCATCGCGCTTGGCGGAGCTGAGCTCGAGATGGGTAAGGATGGCTTTGGCGCGGTTGATGATGCTCTCGGGGAGTCCGGCGAGGCGCGCTACTTGGATGCCGTAGGACTTGTCTGCAGGGCCGGGGAGCACCTTGCGCAGGAAAATAATTTCGTCTTGCCATTCGCGTACCTCGACATGCCAGTTGCTCACAGCCTCGTGCGTGTGCTCGAGGTCAACGAGCTCATGATAGTGGGTGGCAAAGAGCGTGCGCGCACCTATCTCATCGTGGAGATACTCCGCAACAGACCACGCGATGGAGAGCCCGTCAAAGGTGGCTGTCCCGCGGCCTATCTCATCGAGAATGACCAGCGAACGCTCGGTGGCGTTGTTTAGGATGAGTGCCGTCTCGCTCATCTCGACCATAAAGGTGGATTGACCCCGTGCAATATCATCACTCGCTCCGACGCGGCAGAAGATGCGATCGACGAGACCGATGCGCGCCGCACGCGCAGGTACATAGCTGCCTATCTGCGCCATGAGGGTGATGAGCGCGACTTGGCGTATGTAGGTGCTCTTGCCCGCCATATTCGGGCCCGTGAGGATGAGAACGCGCTGGGTGTCTGCGAGCATCTCGGTGTCATTGGGGACGAAGCTCTGCTCGATCTGCGTACTCTCGATGACGGGATGGCGTCCCTCATTGATGATGAGATCTCTATCCTGCGTGAGCTCGGGACGCGTGTACTGCTGCTTGCGGGCGACCTCAGCGAGGCTGAGCAGCACGTCGAGCGTGGCTAGCGCGCGTGCCGTGCTCTGGATCTGGTCGAGGTAGCCGCCTACCTCCTCGCGTAGCTCGCAGAAGAGCTTGTATTCCAGCTGGCGTGAGCGTTCATCTGCGCCGAGGATGGTGCCTTCCATCTTTTTGAGCTCTTCGGTGATGTAGCGCTCCGCGTTGACGAGTGTCTGCTTGCGGGTGTAGCGGTCGTTGGGGACTTTGGCGAGATTCGCCTTGGTGACTTCGATGTAGTAGCCAAAGACGTTGTTGTAGCGTATCTTGAGTGAGTCGATGCCGGTGGCGGCGCGCTCGCGGGCTTCGAGCTCGGAGAGCCATTTCTTCCCCTCGTGGCTGGCGAGGCGCAGCTCATCGAGTGCCGCGTCGTAGCCTCCCGCTATCATGCCGCCTTCTTTGATCGTGATGGGAGGTTCATCGACGAGGGCGCGTTGGAGTAAAGCTGAGAGCTCGGCGAAGTCACCGCACTCATCGATGAGCTCGGCAAAATGTGCCTGCTGCGCGGCGAAGGCATCGAGATCAGCGATCACATCGGGGAGCTGCGCGAGCGAGGCTCCGAGACCGAGCAGGTCGCGCGCATTGCCCGCACCCTGTGAGAGGCGCGAGGAGAGGCGTTCGAGGTCGCGAACACCCTTGAGCGAGCCGCGCAGCTTGCTCATGAGAAAGTCTTGGGAGAGCAGGCTCTCAATCATGTCTTGGCGACGCAGCAGCTCATGCAGATCATCGAGCGGGTGCAGCAGCCACTCGCGCAGCAGGCGCGCACCCATGGGGGTGGCGGTGTGGTCGAGCACGCCTAGCAGCGTGTGACTGCGTCCTCCTCGCGCCTCGACGAGGTCGAGATTGCGCCGACTGGCGGCATCAATGAGGACGGTGCGATCCGTGGGGAGCAGCGCGATGCGACGCAGATGATCCGTGGAGCGGCGCAGCTGATGCTTGAGATAATGAAGGATACTCGCGGCTGCTCCTACGGCTGCATGCATCTGCTCGCAGCCAAAGCCCTCCAGCCCCTGCACACGGAAATGGCTCTTGAGCGCGCTATGAGCTGCCGCTGGGAGAAAGGCGTAGGCATCGTAATAGAGGGTGATGGGAAAGTGACTGGTGGGGAAGTCCTCTTGCTGCTCATCGCTGACGACGAGCTCACGGGGTTGTAGACGTGCGATTTCATCCGCGAGAGCATCGCGGCTGGCATACTCGGCGACGAGGAAGGCTCCTGTCGTGTGATCGGCGCAGGCCAGACCCCAGCTCTTCTTGACGCGGTAGCACGCGATCATGTAGTTGTGCTCCGCCGCATTGAGCTGGCTGAGCTCCGCGACGGTACCAGCAGAGATGATACGCACGACCTCGCGCTCCACGAGCTTGCCAGGGACGGGGGTGGAGGTCTGCTCGGCGATGGCGACGCGCTTCCCGAGCTGGACGGCCTGAGCGATGTAGCCCTCGGCCGCATGGTAGGGCATGCCGCACATGGGGATGCTGTGCCGCTTGGTCAGTGTCAAGCCGAGGGCGGCGGAGATATCGACGGCATCTTCAAAGAACATCTCATAAAAGTCGCCTAGGCGAAAGAAGAGCCAGACATCGGCGGGGAGGCTCTGCTTCATGCGCAGGTATTGATCCATCATGGGGCTGAGCGAGGGGGAGGATGCCATGGTATGTGAGATGTGTGTCGGGGGATGGGGCTGGTGCAGGCAACGGCGCGCAGGTGATGATACGCGAGTGAGGGCAAGAAATCAAGTTTTTTCATTGACAAAGAGCCCGCTATTCTTTATCTATAGAGCGTATGCACTCATCTCTTTTCGCCCCATCTATGCTACTGCTCACCGCTCTCTTATGCTCCTCGTGCACCTCGCCGAAGCAGAGTAGTATCGTTGATGTCGTGGACTTGCCTCTCAAGGTTATTACAGCTCCTGAGGGTAGCTGGGATGTGACTCCTCTGCGTGCACATGCTCGTTATTTTCTCGATCATGCCGAGTCACGAAAGGAGAAAATCGCCCGCCTTGGCGATTACTATTTCGTCAATTGGCGCGATGCCCATCCTCATCTCCCCGCAGAAGTCCGCATGTACTACACGCAGGCGAGAACGGGCTCCAAGATCCAGACAACAAGCAAGAGCTACCCTGCTCAACGCGCAACGAGGGCAAAGCGAGAGAGTCAATTCTTCTTCAATGGTCAGCGACGAGCCAAATACGGCGACATCCTCAGCTGGCGTGTGGATCTCCTCGTCAATGGGCAGGTTGTCTCGACAAAGCAGTCATTCCTCTGGGAATAACTCGATGATTCCTGTGAATAACTCCCATAAAGCTGTGAATAACTCCTATCTGCCGTATCGATGGCTCATAAGGAGTGATCGTCATCAGGGGCAAAATAGCGAGAGCTCGCCTAAGAGCTTCGTGCCTCAATTTCTCCGTGATGGCGCGGAAAAACGCCCATCTAGGCGCACGGAAATGAGGGTGTCTTCCTTCCCTTATCGAGGAAAAAATCCACCTAGCAAGCAAACTCAAATGGAGATGTCATTTGTGAATAACTGAAGAATTGATAAGGGTATTTGTCCTTGACTTATGCGGGTGGCTATTTTATATTTCTTTATCCTATGAATGCATTCATTTTCGCTTGTTTATCCTCAATTTTGTTTCTAACAAACTTCGCGCGAGCTATCGATGTCATCATGGCTGGCGGTGTCGCGCTCAAGTCGTGGGAGAATTATCGCGCTCCCGATAAGGTCCATGATCGCTGGTGGGCGAATTTTATCCGCGCCTCCACCCTGCATATGCAGCAGCTGCGCGAGAAAAACCCCAACGCAGTCATCACGTGGATCGTCTACCGTCCCTCTTACGTGACGCGTCAGGCGGAGGATGGCAAGCCCTACGTCCAGTGGATCGAGGAGCACGCCGTCAAGTACAAGGCGCGTCTCGTCTGGGTGAGCAATAGCAAGCAGACGGTCGCCGCTCTGAATAATGCACCGCGAGGAGGGCGCAAGATCCGTACCTTTACCTACTATGGGCATTCCAATGCGCATGCCTTTATGCTCGATTATAGCAATTCTATCATAGGGGCATCCAAGGCGTGGATTCATGAGAAGGATCTCGCTCGTCTCATCAGGCGTGACATTTTTGCACCGGGTGCGATCTGCTATAGCTATGGTTGTCATACGGGTGTGAGCATGAGCCGCAATTGGTACCGCGCCTTGGGTGTGCGCCTGTATGGCAATATCGATAAGACGCGCTACCAGCCCCTCTCCCAAGGTCGTCGCCCTCAGGGTGTCGGTGCATGGGTGTGGTAAAGCAGCTTAAAAATATTTTTTTAAAAAAATACAATTACATTGAACAAATGCGCGTCGTCTGTTGTCAGATTATATAACACCACATAAGGGATGCGTAAGAAGTTTAACTAACTCTGTGTTTCATCTGTGATTGTATTTCATAAGTAGTAAGCTAGATGGGCGCGCTGTGACGAAAGTCTCGGCGCGCCTTATGCTTTTCTCTGTAAGACGCTTTGTAGAGACGCATAAAAAGCCCCATCGTGACTGAGGTCATCGTGATGGGGCTTGTGATTTTTTTAGCCTAGGCTCGAAGGGATGGGGGAGGCTAGGGGAGCTTGGGGTATTTGCTGTAGTCGGGGGGACGCTTTTCGAGGAAGGCCTGTGAGCCCTCATGTGCCTCGTCGCAGAGGTAGTAGAGCATGGTGGCATCTCCCGCTAGCTCTTGGATGCCTGCTTGGCCGTCGAGCTCGGCGTTGAGACCTGCCTTGATGAGGCGCAGCGCGATGGGGGAGAGCTGCATCATCTCGCGCGCCCATTGGACGTACTCGTCTTCGAGGGCATCGAGGGGGACGACTTTGTTGACCAGCCCCATATCGAGTGCTTCTTGGGCGTTGTACTGGCGGCAGAGAAACCAGATCTCGCGCGTCTTCTTCTGCCCGATGCAGCGTGCCATGTAGGATGAGCCAAAGCCCGCGTCAAAGCTGCCGACGCGAGGGCCAGTCTGACCAAAGATGGCGTTCTCGGAGGCCAGCGAGATGTCGCAGACGACGTGCAGAACATGCCCGCCGCCTATGGCAAATCCATTCACCGCGGCGATGACGGGCTTGGGCAGGGAGCGTATCTGCTTTTGCACATCCAGCACGCTGAGGCGTGGGATGCCCTCCTCGTCGATGTAGCCGCCGCGTCCTTTGACGTTCATATCACCTCCGGAGCAAAAGGCGGTGTCGCCCGCGCCTGTGAGGACGACGACTCCGATGTCTTGCATCTCGCGGCAGAGCTGGAGGGCGTGGCTCATCTCGGCGGTGGTGAGCGGGGTGAAGGCGTTGCGGTAGCGCTCGCGGTTGATGGTGATGCGTGCGA
>CAYJOV010000084.1:0-10196 GCA_964371905.1 uncultured Akkermansia sp.
GTCCGCCTTCTTCGGGGAGCTCGATGTAGTTGCGCCCGCCGCGTGCGGGGTAGAGAGTGAGGGGCTGACCGACGCGCGTAGGGCAGATGCGTCGCATGGTCTTCCAGCGGATGTGGCGGGTGACTTTCTCGACATTCTTCATCACAAGGATGGGATCGGGGAAGACGTAGCTGTTGATACGCTGGAGGATGTAGTAGTCCTCGTGACCGTCCTCGGTGCGGTAGCAGGCGCGGTAGGTGGTGTTGATGTGGCCACTGTTGAGCTCTTCTCCATGGAGAAACTGCCCATTGATAGCAAAGTGGTCGCCAATGCGGGCGATGCGTTCCTCGAGCTCATTGAGCTCAGCGAAAGGGATGATTGTAGGAGTCATAAATAGCTTTCTTTTATTAATTAATGATACAGAAAAGGATTGAAAGTAAATGCTAAAACCATAGTAGGCTCAAAGGCCGATTCTGTCAAGGTCAATAAGGGTATTCTCGGCGTGATATAAGGCATGTTAGATGATAGCAATGGGGAATATCGCTCATGAGAAGCTGCTAGTGGGGATCATAAGCAGCTGGTGTGAGCTGTATAAACGAGCAAGCAGCCCTTCTCTCGTGAGAGGGGCTGCTTGGTAGGGAGGTTCTAGAGAGGTATCATCCTCTTGGGGATCAGGGCTTGGGAGTGCTCTTGTAGCCCACGGAGTGGGTGTAGAGGATTTCGCTGCCTTCGGGGAGAGGGATGAGCTCGTTGAGCTTTTTCTTGGGGAAGGAGGCGCGGTACACCGTGCCGAGGTCAAAGGCGGTGCAGAAGAGGTAAATATTCTGACCGATAAAGCCGGAGTCGCAGTGGAAGAGCCCCTCGTTGCTCTGCTTGTTTTTGTTTACCACGAGCAGGATCTCTGTCGAGCCAAAGGAGCGCGCCTGCTTGAGTCCCTCGTCTCCAGCGAGCACGAGCTTGAGCGCATGCTTGGTGGTGTCGTAGTGGTAGACGCCTGATGATGTAGCGACATAGAGCTCATATTCGAGCTTGTTGGCGGCGGTGGGTGCGGTGCGGTGACCCTTGTCATCGCTCAGACCGTTGGCAGCCCAGAGCAGGTTGCCCAGCATTTGCATGTCGAGGGGTTTTTGCTTGTCCATGGCGCGTACGGTGCGACGCTTGCTGAGCGTTTCGAGCAGCGGCATGCCACCTTCCTTTTGGGCGGGAGGCAGAGGGATGATGGTTTCTGCTACTGCTATCGAGCCCATCGCAAGAGAGAGGCCCCATGAGAATATAGTCCGGAATTTGGTCATAGTCGATAGAATACATAGATAAAGATAGAAAGGCAAGGCGATTATATGACATTGTGAAACTCGACTCCTCTAATTTTTCTTGAATGTAGATCCTGTGATTCGCTATCATGAGCTATGACTGATATTCTCATCCTACAGTATGCCGCATGCAGCACCTGCAAGAAAGCTCTCAAGTGGTTGGATAATCGCGATGTTTCTTTTATCAATCGCCCCATTGTCGATGAGCCTGCGAGTGCGGAAGAGCTGGAGGCGTGGTGGCGCGCGAGTGGACTACCTCTGCGCCGATTTTTCAACACGAGTGGGATGAAGTACCGTGAGCTCGGCCTTGCTAAGAAGCTGCCCTCTCTGAGCGAGCAGGAGCAGCTGGCTCTCCTCGCGAGCGATGGGATGCTCGTGAAGCGTCCCCTCCTCGTCACGCCTCGCGGCTGCTTCCCTGGCTTTCGCGAGGAGCAGTGGCTCGCCTTGCTCGGACTCGATGCTTAAGGAGGCTTCTACATTCTCGTCATTCTAAATAAGAAAATTCATAAAATTGCTTCACGAGGCAGCTTTTGAGTCGAGCCCCTTATTGGCTCGCGATGCCTGCTTCTAGCAGCGCATCCCAGCCATCAGAGAGGACGTAGATGGGGGCATCGATGAGCTCGGTCTCGCGTAGCTTTTGGGCGATGTAGTCCGCGGAGTCGCAGCCCTTTTTACAAAAGACGAGGATGCACTCATTCTTCTCCTTGGCCTCGATGAGGCGCGTGAGGGCGGCATCGAGCTGGTCTTGCATCTTCACCCCTGATTGGATGCGAAACATGCGCCTATCGGGGAAGATGAGGTGATTGGTCGTGTAGTCATTGTCGTGGCGCGTGTCTATCCAGACGACGCGCTGATCCCATTCTCTTTGGAGTGTCTCAACGCAGAGCACGCCTTCGGGGAGTGTGCTTTGGTCGCAGAGCTGCTTGTCAGAATCGTTGAGAAAGAGTGAGTCAATGAGCGCGAGGAGCAGGGCAAGCGCGATCATGACGAGACCAAGGCGCATCGCCGAGGACAGGATGGTGCGAAACATAATGGAGGGGAACATAGCGAAAGAGCGCAGGGGGGAGTGAAACAGATCGAGGGTAGATGGCAAGCACAGTGCTTTTCTGTCGGGGGTGATTTTAGCATGCGCGAGGAGCTGATGTAAATATTTTTCTTGACACATCCAGAGTCGTGATTTGCCCAACTCCACAACACAGAAAGCAGCCTCAATCTTAATTTGTCATTGCTAACTATATTCTTTGGTTAGGCGGGAGAACGTGCTAAAATGAGACCATGCAAATTTCCGCCTCCTCGCATATACGTCAGGCAGAGCATGAGCTCTTTCGCCGCAAATCGACTAATTCTCTAGACTTGATGAATAAGATCATCGCTCGCATGGTGCGAGCGTGGGAGAACTCCCCCTATGCGACCTACTTTACCCATGTGGTTGTCTATGCGGGCACGGGGAATAATGCGGGTGATGCGCTAGGCTGGGCGGTGGATCTCAATCTCCCCACGACGCTGCGGCAGGTGGGGAGGCTCACCTACGAGGCAAAGTATCATTACGATCGCTTGCCCGACTTCCAAGAGGTGCTCCCCGACTACGCGCCCCATACGCGCTTGCTCATCATTGATGGGCTACTCGGTACGGGGGTGACGGATACGCTGCGCCCCATCTATCGCGAGTATGTGCAGGAGATGAATGAGCTGCGCCGCCGCTACCCCTTGTCGCGCGTCGTCTCTATTGATATTCCTAGCGGGATGGACTGTGACACTGGCTCACCGCTACCCATTGCGGTCTACGCCGATATGACGATGAGCATAGGCTGTGTAAAGCCGGGGCTACTCTGCGATGTGGCCACACAGTACACGGGGCGTATCATCCCCATAGAGATGCCCGAGATCGAGTGGCAGGATGATCACGCCTCGGTGCTCGATGCGCCGCTGCTGCGCTCGTGGCAAGCTCACCGTCCCTATGATAGCTATAAGAATCAGCAGGGACACGTCGCCATCATCGCAGGGAGTCGCGGCTACCTCGGGGCAGCCCAGCTCGCCGCCGAGGCGGCGCAGGCGACAGGAGTCGGACTGGTGACGCTCTATTGCCGCGATGAGGCCTATGAGCTGCTCGCCGTACGCGTCGCGCCTGAGATCATGGTACGCCCGCTGAGCCAGTATGACCTCTCACGGGAGAAAGGCTATGATAGCCTGCTCATGGGCCCGGGCCTCGGGGAGTTGGACGAGGACGAGATCGCGCTACTGGAGCGCATCCTGAGCCGCGCGAGCTGCCCTGTCATCCTTGATGCCGATGGGATCAATCTCGCCGCGCGGAGGCGTTGGAAACTCTCCTCGAAGGTACTGCTCACTCCACACCCTGGGGAAATGACGCGCCTCACAGGTCCTATGCCCGACTCAAGGCTGGCATGGGTGGAGGACTTTGTCTCACGGCATGATGCGGTCCTGCTGCTCAAGGGCGCACGAAGCATCATCGCCTCCAAGGAGGCACTCTACTACAATGCCACCGGTGGGGCTTTCATGGCCAATGCGGGGCAGGGAGATGTGCTGGGCGGCTGCATCGCGGGGCTCTGCGCTCAGGGCTATGAGCTGCTGAGGGCGGCGGCGAGTGGAGCGTGGGTCTGCGGGCTTGCTGCGGAGCACGCGCAGGTGTTGACGGGGCTAGCTCCCGCAGTGCGCGCGTCTCAGGTCATCGAGCAGCTGCCACGCTGCCTAGTCGATCTGGGCTAGTGCTGCGTACGAATCATTTTTCTCCACAACTCCCTATAATTTTTATATCTGTATAGATATGATACAATATGTAATATACCCTATAAACTTTTATTTTACCTTAATCTTTGGTTGCTAATATTCAAGTATGTAATTTCTTGATTGCTTTAGCGAATAATCTAGGTAAAATAATCGAGCTGACCTAGTGGAATCGTCGCATCTTCTCCCTGTGATATCCCTCAGAGAAGCTCCCCTTCTAGACCATTATGAATAAATCAACTACTTCACGAATCCACGGCATGCGCACAAGTGCGATGCTAGCGGCATTCATGTGCTTCCCCCTCACGTCACTCAGTGCAGCCGCGGCTGAGAGTCAAGGCAGCGTCAAGGTACCCATCACGCATGCCGCGCAGCTGAATCCGACGACCGTCGATGTCGTCTTTGCCAACAAGCAGCGCATGAGCATCGACTTTTATGGTGAGAATATTTTCCGCCTCTTCCAAGACAATCAGGGCGGCATCCTGCGCGACCCCAAGGCCGAGCCCGAGGCGCAGATCCTCGTCGACTCCCCGAGACGCCCCGTCGCGCTCTCGCTGAGCCAGAATCCCGAGAAGGTGGTGATCATCACCTCCGCTATCCGACTGGAGATAGACAAGAAGACGAGCCTCTTCAAGGTCTTCAACCTCAAGACAGGCGCATGCGCTCTGGAGTCCGTGAAGCCCATCGCCTTTGACAAGGACAAGGTCACGGTCTTCCTCAAGGAGGGCGAGAATGAATACTTCTACGGCGGCGGCGTGCAGAATGGCCGCTTTTCGCACAAGGGAAATATCATCGCCATTGAGAATCAGAACAGCTGGACGGATGGCGGCGTCGCCTCCCCTACCCCCTTTTACTGGTCGACAGCGGGCTACGCGATGATGTGGCATACCTTCAAGAAGGGGACTTATAATTTTGGAGCCAAGGAGAGTAGCGAGGTTGCCATCAGCCACACGGAGAACTACCTCGATCTCTTCGTCATGATCAATGATGGGGCGGTGCCGCTGCTCAATGACTTTTACCAGCTCACGGGCAATCCTGTCTTCTTCCCCAAATTCGGCTTTTATCAGGGGCATCTCAACGCCTACAACCGCGACTACTGGACAGAGACCAAGGAGGACGGCATCCTCTTTGAAGACGGCAAGCGTTACAAAGAATCCGCCAACGCCGACACGGGAGTCCAAGAAACGCTCAATGGAGAAAAAGGCGTGTACCAATTCACCGCCCGCGCGGCACTCGATCGCTACAACACGCATGACATGCCGCTAGGCTGGTTCCTCCCCAATGACGGCTACGGCGCGGGCTACGGCCAGACGGGGACGCTGGATGGCAATATTGAGAACCTGAAGAAATTCACCGACTACGCGCAGTCCAAGGGCGTGCAAGTGGGACTCTGGACGCAGTCCGACCTCCACCCCAAGGAGGGAATCGAGCCCCTGCTCCAGCGCGACATCGTGAAAGAAGTCCGCGATGCGGGTGTGCGCGTCCTCAAGACCGACGTCGCGTGGGTGGGACCAGGCTATTCCTTTGGCCTGAATGGCATCACCGACGCGGCGCAGATCATGAATTACTACGGCGACGATGCGCGCCCCTTCATCATCTCGCTCGACGGCTGGGCGGGCACACAGCGCTACGCGGGCATCTGGTCAGGAGACCAGAGTGGCGGCGAGTGGGAGTACATACGCTTTCACATCCCCACCTACCTCGGCGCGGGTCTCTCGGGGCAGCCCAACATCTCCTCGGACATGGACGGCATCTTTGGCGGGAAAAACGCCATCGTCAACACGCGCGACTTCCAGTGGAAGAGCTTCACCACCCAGCTGCTGAATATGGATGGCTGGGGGGCGAATGAAAAATACCCCCACGCCTTTGGCGAGCCCACCACCTCGATCAATCGCCACTACCTCAAGCTACGCTCGGCACTCATGCCCTACATCTACAGCGTCGCCAAGCAATCCGTCAATGGCCTGCCCATCGTGCGCGCGATGATGCTGGAGTACCCCAATGCCTACACGCTGGGCAAGGCGACGCAGTATCAATTCCTCCTCGGCCCTAGCTTCCTCGTCGCCCCCATCTATCAGGCGACACAGAGCGATGCTGACGGTAATGATATTCGCAATGGCATCTACCTGCCTGAGGGCGAGTGGGTCGATTACTTCACCGGACAGACCTACAAGGGAGGAGTCGTCATCAACAATGTGGATGCCCCGCTCTGGAAGCTCCCCGTATTCGTCAAGCGTGGGGCTATCATCCCCATGAACAATGAGCACAACAACGTCACGCTGATCGATCAGACCACGCGCCAGTACGAGCTCTATCCCATGGGGCAGAGCAGCTTCACCGAATACGACGACGACGGCACCACCATGCAGTACCTCGCGGGAGCATCAACCACGACGCGTATCGAGTCGAACGCCGACGACAAGGGCAAGCTGAGCATCACCATTCACCCCACGAAGGGGAATTTCCTAGGCTTCGTCCCTGTGAAGCGCACCGAGCTCATCATCAACGCCACCGAGGCTCCGAAGTCGGTCAGCGTCATGATAGGAGACAAGAAGATCCTGCTCAACAAGGCATCGATGGAATACGACATCATGGCGAATGCCTACCGCTACGATGAGAAGCCCTCGTTGAACAAGTATGCGACCAAGGGCAGCAGCTTTGCGAAGCAGGAGATGATCAAGAACCCGCAAATCAGGGTGAAGCTGGAGCCCGTCAACGTGCACGAGACCCCCATCACGGTGCAGATCGACGGCTACGTCTTCGCACCCAGCAACCCGCTGCTGGTGAACACAGGCAAGATGACCGCCCCCGCGAAGGCGCAAGTCACCGAGCAGAACAGAGAGCCCTACAAGCTCACGCCCTCATGGGACAAGGTCGCGAATGCGGACTACTATGAGATCCTCTTTGACGGTCAGATCTATAGCACCATCAAAGACAGCTACCTCCCCTTCCCCGATCTGAACGCGGAAACCGACTATGCCTTTAAACTGCGTGCGGTGAACAAGGACGGACACACGGACTGGGTGGACATCAAGGCGAAGACGAAGAACGACCCCTTGCAATGGGCGATACGCGGCGCGAGCGCGACCTGTAGCGTCGACTGTCAACCTTCTGAGGCTATCGCACGCCTCGTGGACTTTGATGAGAAGACCTCATGGCATACGCATTGGGACAAGAAGGTGGAGAAATTCGACATCCTCATTGACCTGAACTCCGTGAACACCTTGGACAAGCTGCACTACCTCGTGCACAAATCCTCGCGCAACGGCATCATCGAGCAAGGAACTATCTCCTATAGCGATGATAAGAAGAGTTGGAGCAAGCCCGTAGCCTTCACCTGGGCGGCGGACAAGAAACTGCAAATCGTGGAATTTGCGGACAAGCCCGTAGCTCGTTATATCAAACTCTCGGTGAGCAAGGCGACGGGCAACTTTGGCTCGGGGCAGGAAATCTACATCTTCAAAGAACCGGGGACAGCTAGTTACATCCCTGGGGACATTAATAGCGATGGGAAGATTGACATCAACGACATGACCTCGTATACCAACTACACGGGACTGCGCCATGGTGACAGTGACTTTGAAGGCTATGTGAGTGTCGGGGATGTGAATAAGAACAAACTCATTGATGCCTTTGACATCTCGCATGTCGCCGTCAAACTCGACGGAGGGACGGAGAAGAAGGAAACACAACTTGGTGGGAAGCTGAGCATGACCGCGGACAAGGCCGCGTGCAAGGCGGGTGAGAACATCGTACTCACCGTCAAGGGAGTGGACCTCAAGGACGTGAACGCGCTGAGCTTTGCCTTGCCCTATGATGCGAAGAGCTATGAATACGTCTCGATCAAGACGGAGGGAACGAAGAAGATGCAGAACATGACGAAAGACAGGCTGCATACGAATGGTGTGAAGGCACTCTATCCTACCTTTGTTAATATCGGAGCGCAAGAAAGCCTCGCGGGCAGCGAGACACTGATGACTATTACATTGAAGGCGAAGAAGGACATGACCTTTGATCTGGAGATGAAGGATGCTATCATCGTGGATAGCAACCTGAATAGCACGGAGCTCTAAGCGAGCAAACAGATGAAAGCTGGGGCACGTGGCGAAGAGCTGCGTGCCCCAATTACTTTGAAAGCAAGGGGCAGCGTCAAGCCCAAAGATGCGAAGCATCTCGGATTCTTAAGGTCTAGACCTTAAGCGATCGTCTGGGGATCGTTCCCCAGCGGGTCTGGGCAGAGCCCAGCAGGGTCAAGGGACAGCGTCCCTTGCGGGTTAAGGGCAGAGCCCTTACGGGGCTAGGGGCAGAGCCCCTTCGGGCGTCAGTCTCGCAAAAGCCACACACGCCCGCGCGGCAAACCCAGCAACGCGCCACCGTCCAGAAACTGACGCCCCCGACCACCGCGCCCGAAGGGCGACAAATATCTACCGTGGCAAACGCGAAGCGTCACCACCGCCGTCCCCACGTAAAACACTTGACCACCCCACCCCCGATTTGTTATCCTTCACCATAAGATATGAATAACAAGCATCTGCAAATTTTCATTGCCTCCTCCTCCGAACTCAGCCCCGAGCGCGACGCCACCGCGTTGCTCCTGTTCGACCTCTCCGAGCACGGCCGAGGCGCAGAAGGCACCCCCATTTTCCCTAAGCGTTGGGAAGAAATGGACGCCACCGTGAGCTACTGCCGCCCCAAAAACGAGGACTACAAAGACGAAGTACGCCAAAGCGCATTCTTTATCGCTCTTTTCTGGAAAACCTGCGGACAGTACACCCTCGATGAGCTCGCTTGCGCCCTCCAGCAGCAAGCCGAGGGCGAGCAACCACGCGACATACTGCTACTCATCAAGCGCACTGGCGGCGAGCATGCCGAGTCCGAGGCGGCAATGGAGCAGCAGCTACGCGCCCACCTAGGGGAGCGCGGTGAAAAGCTACATCTGCGCTACTTCGTCGATACCCACGAACTGAGGTTTGAGCTGCTCTGTGAGATGTTACCCTACCTCAGGCAGCATCATGGCTATCCCACGCCGCGCATCCAGTGCAGGGAGGACGAGCTCTGTGTACACGATGAGATCAGGATACGCACAGGGGCTTGGCGTTCGGGAGCTTCCGCCGAGTGCTTGGCAGCAGAACTAGAGAAGCATTCAACCATTTCTTAATAAACATATGAAGACTATAAAAAAACAGCAACTTCTCATTTCCTTCTCTTCCGACATGGAGCAAAGCGCGGAGGGCGTGGCGCTCTTTGTTTACTACAAAGGGCAGAGTCATCGCCATTATGCGGGAAGGTTTTTTATTCCGCGTCGCGTCGCGGCTAGTACGACAGAAGAGCCCGTGTACCGCGCGCGCTGGCAGGAGGCAGAGTTATGTCTCTACCTCTACGGGGCAGGGATGGATGCGGGCTGTGAGGCGCGCTTTCAGGCTGATTACGCACTGGGGAAGGAGAACGAGAAAAAGCTGCTGCTCTTCACATCCGTAACGGATGCGGATGAGGTGCTGGCGGGGTTTACGGCTTCGCAGGATAGGGAGCATGGGAATTTTTCTACCTATTTTGCAAATGATCATCATTTAAAGTTCTTGGTAGATGAGCAATTGTGGCTGACGCTGGGGCAGCAGCAAAATGAGCGGAAGCTAGAGCATGATGGGATATCGGTGATTCTCGCTGACGGGGTGCAGATTAGCTTGAAGGAGCTTCCTTTCATTGCTCAAAATCCTAGTTTCGCTGATAAAGATCAGCTGCTTGGCGAGCTTCAGACGCAGCAGGAGAAGCTCAAGAAAAAGATGGAAAAATATCCTGATGATGATGATTTTGCAAATGAGTCGAGAGATTTAGCGATCAAGATTGCGAAGACGCGCAAGGCGATTGCGGAGGAATTGGATTTTGCGCTGGCGCAGTCTATTCATCTCGCGAGTTGGCGCACCAAGCAGGTGCCAAAGCGTCTCGCGCGTGCGATGCATGATTTTGACCGTGGAGATGTTGCGGGTGCTATTGATTGGCTGAAGAATGCGGAGAAGGACGCGGAGGATGCGCTTGAGACGATTGGGGAGATGGCGCGAACGCATCTGGAGGAGCTGCGCTTTAAGATCAATTTGTACAATGCGGATGGGCGTTTGTCGATTTCTGAGCGTGTGGATAAGGCCTATGCAGCCTATGAGATTTTTTTCA
>CAYJOV010000085.1:0-10192 GCA_964371905.1 uncultured Akkermansia sp.
TCAAGATCCTCGCCCCCTCGTGGAACGACGACGAGGAGCACTGCGCCGCCTTTGAAAACGAGGCGCGCCTCATCGCCCAGCTGCGCCACACCAACATCGTGGAGGTCTACGGCGCGGGTCACGAGCAGGGCTACCGCTACTACGTCATGGGCTTGGTACGCGGCAAGGTGCTCTCCCCGCAGGGCATACGCCAGACCTTCCCCCCGCTGACCTATGAGCAAGCACTCACACAGGTAGGCATACAGGCGGCCAAGGCGCTCTGCTTTGCCCACCAGCATGGCATCCTCCACCGCGATATCAAGCCGGGGAATCTCATGCTGGACAACGAGGGCACCCTGCATGTCACCGACTTTGGCATCGCCACCGTGCTCAATGAGGGAGAAGTCGCCCCCCTCGTCACCCAGAGCAACGACGGCACCCTGCGCTACATGGCACCCGAGCGACTGCTGCATGGCAAGAGCAGCTACGCCACCGACCAATACGCCCTAGGGCTCACCCTCTACGAGCTGCTGGAGAACAAGCCCGCCTTTCAAGAAAGCGAGCCCGGCAGCCTCATCCGCCGCATCTGTGAGACACCGCTAGCCCCCCTGCACAAGCGCGGCGATCTCGGAGCTATCATCAACAAGGCCATCAGCTTTGACCCCAAGGACCGCTACGGCAGCATGCAAGAGATGCTAGAGGATCTCTTGCGCTACCAGAATGGTGAGCCCATCCACGCGAAGCGCATCGGCATCCTGCGTCGCTACAAGCTCTGGATGAAGCGCAAAACTGCCATCGCCATCTGGCTACACCTCTCGCTGCTGCTCGTCATCGCCCTCTTTTTCACCGGTGTCATCGCCTATGCGCGCATCCTCTCCGCATGGAAGCAGGCCGAGGAGCAGAGTGAGCGAGCCCAGCGCAACGCCACCATCGCGAGCAACGCCATCTCGCGCATCATCAACAGCCTCTCCGTGAGCGAGCAAGAGGCCGTCGACAACAATGAAATCCATCTCCCGAGCAAGGCCGATGTACGGCTCATGCATGCACTTCTCCCCTACTACGCTGAGCTGCTGAATCAAGGGGCAGTCGACGACAGCCACATGGGCGAGGCCTCGCATGCCATCGCCATGATCGCGATGCGCTCGGGTGAGTACGAAGATGCCGAGCGTCAGCTCCTCCTCGCCATGCAGTACTATCAAAACGATCAGATCGAGCTGATACGCCTGCGCAACAGATTGAGTTTTGCCTACTTCTTACAGCGCAAGCCGCAAAAGCGACGCCTCGCCATCGCCGAGCTCAAGAAGAATCTCAGCCTCCCGCGCGAGAATCTCAGCTTTGCCTCACGCATTGAGCTCTTCTACTCCCTTCAACTCGCCTTGCGCCTCAATCGCGCGATGCTGCGCAACAAGAATAAAGAGCTGCACAAAAACGCGATCGAGCTCGATACCGTCGTCAAAAATTACGCGAATCACCTCGCGGCGATGAGAGAAGAGCAGCCCGACAATGCGCAGCTCCAGCTCATCCAGGCCAATTTCATCCATGAACTCCGCGATCACCCGCGATACGATAAGCTCTTTGCATCCCATGGAGAAACGACACATGAGCTGCTCGACAAACTCCTCGAGAGCAATCCCGACTACCTAACCGCCAAGCGCGCCTACACACGCTACGCGACGCGCTATCGTGGAGGCATGTTCCGCGAAAACAACAAAGATAAACCTCAAAAGAACAAGGAGAAAAACCCCTTCTCTCTAGAAAAGGCAGCCCTCTACGCGCAAGAAATCCTTGCAGCCTCCCCAAACGACACCTTCAGCATTCTGCAGTATCTCACGGCGCGACTCCTCTATGTCAATGAAATAGAGCGCGACGGCGACGGCTTTGCCGCCGAGCTCGCGCACGAACGCACCCTAGGCGTCTTGGAGCTGCTCCTCAGCCGCTCCGACATCGCGCCAGAGACACGCGAACGCCTCCTCTACCTGCTCAGCGACCGCCCTGACGATCAGGACATCCAAGCACAGGCCAAAGAATGGCAATCCCTCATGAACAGCCACGATGCCAAGCGACTGCGCAATCTACGCAAGCGCATGGAGGACATACGTCGCAAGAAAAGACGCCCTCGTCCACCTCACAATCATGGCTGGCGACCTTTTCAGCAAGCCAATTAGCCGTTAATCACGCGCAGCTTGGTCACGCTGCCCTCGCCTAGCTTGGCATTGAGCTTGGCGAGCACCTGCACGCGGCTTCTATTGAGCTCAAAGCGCACATTGGGATGCAGCGTGCGAATCGTCGCAATCCCATCACAGAGCGAAAAAAGCTCGGCCTGAGTCGCAAAGAAATCCCCCATGGCCTCACGCCACGCCTCGGCGAGCAGCTCGGGTGCTAGCGACTCCTCACGTATCTGCAATCGCTCGCTAATCTCGCTCAGGATAGAAGACATACTGCGCATCGAGAGACGCTCCGAGCGATCGAGGGGCACACCGAGGAAGTCTGCCATCACCTGCTCCCTCTGCTCTCGCGCTCGTGTCCCCACATGCGCGATACGCCGTGAGCCATCGGGGAAGGTGACGAGTGAATAGCGACGACGACCGAGCTTCTTGCATTCATGCAGGAGCTCGGCCTGATCCTCTTTGCGCTGCTGTTGTGATGCCATGGTCAGCCTAGCTTATCAGCTCTCTGCGCGCAAAGCTAGAGAAAAAATAGCATAACAAGCCATCTTGCTCTATCTATTTTTGAGAGCTAATTGATCTACCAGACTCTTAAAGTGAGGGATATACTTCTTCGCTACACCTAAAACCGATTTTTTACCTCCTGTAGGAGGTGTATCAAAATAAACGAAGAATATGGCGCGCCCATTGATGACGATGACAAAACCATCTGCGACTTTCGAAGATTCAACGAAGCGATAGAGATTGCGATAGTGCTCGATAAATTGTTCCTTTAGATCCAGCAGCACGCCTACCTTGCGATCTTGCAAAGGAGTGTCGCTCGGGTAGGTAACACGATAAAACTCCCCCTTTTCATCAATGTGAATTTGCTCAAATGATTTTTCCGTGATGACTGCATCGGCAGGCAAGTATTGGCGTTTTAAAACAAAAAAGCTCTCGCCATTCTCAAGAAGAACAGATTGATAATGTTGCAGTTCGGGGCTATTCTCCCTTATATTGTCCATGTCGGGAGAAGCGGGTAGAAGCTCGAGCATCGCTTTTTCGCTCGCTAGGACGCTAGCACTTAACAATATTAATGCACACCCGAGGAAACTTAAGAGCCATTGACGTAGAATATTCATACCCTATTCCTATCAGCTTTTATTTCATCCGTCAAGTGATTATTGAGGCAGCTTACAGCGAAGCGAGCTACTCCCCCTCTTACAGACTCTATCAAAAAAGCATTTTTGTTGATCTCACTACGGCTTTGCATTATCATCTCCCTATTACTCTTACACATCTATATGATCAAACGCCTATCATTATACACTCTGACACTACCCCTCACGCTCGCGCTGACCCAGTGCAGCTCCACCTTGCAATCCGAGAGCGGGCTCTACGATGTCACGCTCAAGCATAGCTACAAAGACCCCGTGGACGGCACATGGCTCTGGGATGGAGTCCATCCCTACGCGCATTCAAAGAATGTACGCCTCTACCTCGCGCCTCTGGATGTCTCGCTCATCGCAAAGAAGCATCCGAAGCTCGCCCCCTTGCTCGTCAAGCAATTCCAGCAGCGCGTCTTTGAGCAATTCTCTGATTTCCTCGAAAAGCACCATAAGGGCGAAGATCTGAATTGGGAGCTCACCACAGATCCACGCGGCGCGCAGATGCGTATCGACTTTGCACTCGTGAAGTTCACCCCGCAGTACCCAGTCTTGCGTACCATGATCACGGCGGGCTCTTTCTTTTCCCCCGTACCGGGTGTGGGGACAGTCGCGGCCTACTTCACCGAGGGCAGTATAGGCGTCGAGGCCACGATTCGCGACACGAAGACCCAGCAACTCTACCTCGCCTTCAAAGACTCGAATCGCAAAACAGCCTACCTCTACACCAAGGAGGCCTACACGAGCACGGGGCAAGCCAATACGAACTTTAAACACTGGGCCTCCAAAATGGCCATCCTCATGAGTCGCTGCCAGACGGACGGCATGTGCTACTTGCATTACAAAGACAATATCGAGAAAAAAAGCTGGCTGCGCGCGCTCTGGGATCAGGCTCCCATACCCGGGCTCTAACACACAAAGTCCGTCTTACTGAGTCTTTATGATTGCAAGGGCACGATCTCTTATTTATGATAATAGATAAGGGCAATGAGCTGCTCTTGCTTTCTCACCCATCTCAGTAAAAATGTTACATCCCTACCTTCAAGCTATACAAGATGCCATCCCCAGTACGTGGTCTAGCGCGGAGCGCGAAAAGATCGAGAGGCATCTTCATACTTTTCATCGATACCATGAAGGTGTCCTTTCATGGGGCGGATTATACGCCCCTCTCTCTGCCGAGACTCAGGAGCTGCTCGCCGAGATAGATCGTGTCTTTGCCGAGGTGAAGGGGCTTGATGAGCCAGAACTGCTCCTCCATGTGGGGCTCGGTGATGGCTGCACGCATGTAGACGACTTTCTCTTGCAGCATGAGATCGTCGATGACTGGCGCAAGATCCCGCTCACCCTCCTCGCGGGGCCTGTCTTTTTCTCTCATCTTGGGTCTCCGCATGCTGTACTGTATTTACTGCCCGCCTACCTCAAAGCGCACTGCCTCTACCCCTATAGCGTCGATACGTCCTCTCTCTTATCATACATCGAGGATAATGCAGCGGCGGACAGCGCGCGCTACTCCCTCCTCAATGCAGAACAGAGGGCTCTCGTGGTGCGCATCGTCAACCGTGAGCGACAAGCAGGCTCCGTATCAAATCTCACGGGACTGCTCCCTTGGGAGATGGAGCTCTATCTTGAGCAAGAGCAATACACGCGCCCCGCAGTGTGGCTGCGCCATCATTACCCTGATGCTGCTATCCCCGAGCTCATCGCCGATGAGCGCATCTCACGCATACGCGCCGCCATCCCCGAGGACTGGGATAGCTATGATCGCGAGCAACTCGAATACGTCCTTGACTGGCTAGAGCACGCGCTGCAAGAATTCAATCAGAAAGAAAGCGATCAGAAAGAAAACGAGGAGCACCTTGAGCTCGATGAGCAATCGGCGCGCCTCATCCAGCGCATTGAGCAGGCCTTTGACGGTGTGAGCGACGAGGGAGAGCGCGTCCTACTACTCGGAGGACTAGCCAAGGATGAATACATGGGCGATGCTGAGATCGATTTGCTCTCGCGCTTTGAGTATCGTGGCGACTGGCGCGACATCCCCCCAGACTGGCTCTATGCCTGTGATTGTGCCCTTAG
Organism: uncultured Akkermansia sp.; assembly: GCA_964371905.1. GTDB lineage: Bacteria > Verrucomicrobiota > Verrucomicrobiia > Verrucomicrobiales > Akkermansiaceae > Akkermansia. The sequence goes on from CAYJOV010000085.1 coordinate 5,363, forward strand.
CTATATGAATGCCGTAGGCTACCGCTACCTCGTCCCTGCCTTTCTTCGCGCCGAGTTGCAAACGAAGCTCAGCCAAGACATGGTCATCTCCTTGGGGAGCCGCCTTGAGAGCACGCACGCTTATCATCTTGAGCAGGTATCACTCTTCACCCCAGAGCAGCGTGCCGTGCTCGTGGACTATATGAATTATTTTCGCTCCACTCACTCCGTGGTCCTTAGGATGGGTCTGCTGCTGCCTTGGGAGATGAGCGACTACCTCGCCCATCAAGACAGCTACGAGAGCATGACAGAATGGCTGCTAGCGCAGTATCCTGAGCTAGAGCAAGATGCATCAATCAAGGAATTTTGACCCCTCTCACAAACATGTTGCACCCCTACCTTCAGTCTATACAAGATGCCATTCCTCGTACTTGGCCTGACGCTGACCGCCAAATGCTAGCAGAACATCTCCAAAGGCTCAATAGAAATCACGAGCGCACGCTTTCTTCGAACGAAGCCCCCCCCTCCGCCGAGGCTCAAGAGCTGCTCGCTGAGATCGACCGCGTCTTTGGCGATGTCGGCGCGCTCAATGAGTCCGTGTTACTCCTCCATGCCAATCTCCCCTGCGAGGCCAGCACGCGCATTCGCTCCTTTCTCACGCAGCATGAGATAGCCTATGATTGGCGCGAGATCCCTCCTACTATGGTTGGTATCGCCTTCCCTCTCCTTGAGAGTCCTGAGGCTCTACGCTCTATGCTGCCTGCGTATTTAAAGGGGCACTGCCTCTACCCCGATAGCATCAATACTTTCTTCCTCTTATCCACAGATGAAGAAGGGGCAGAGGAGGAAAGTGAGCTTTATTCCCTCCTCAATGAGGAGCAGAGGTCTCTCGTGGAGCGCATCGTCAATCGCCAGCGACAAAAGGGCTCTCTATCAGATATCAATGCGCTGCTGCCTTGGGAGATGGTGCTCTATCTCGATCAGGATGAATACACGCGCCCCGCGGCATGGCTGCGTCACCACTACGCAGATTTGTCCCTCCCTGAGCTGGTCGCAGATGAACGCATCTCACGTCTACGCGCAGCCATCCCCGAGGACTGGGATAAGGCGGCGCGCGAAGAGCTAGAAAGCTTCCTCGATGAGAAGGAGCAAGCACTCGCAGAATTTCGCCAGAGAGAGAAGGAGGAACGCCTCGAGATCAATGAACAATCCGCTAGCCTCATCCTAGACATTCATCGGGCCTTTGAGGGCGTGAGCGACGAGGGAGAGCGTCTCCTGCTGCTCGCAGGAGGGGGCATGGATGAGAACCTGAGCGATGAGGCTCTCGATCTGCTCTCGGGCTTTGAGCATCGAGGCGACTGGCGCGACATCCCCCACGAGTGGCTCTATGCCTGCGACAATGCCTTGCACCTTGCCAATGCTGTAGGCTTCCGCTACCTCGTCCCTGCATTCCTCTGTGCTGAGCTGCAAAGCAATCTCAGTACAGACATGATCTCCGTCTTGGGGAGCAAAGTGTTTGAGACAGAGAGCTTGCACGAGCACTATCTGGAGCAAGTATCGCTCTTCACACCAGAGCAACGCGCTGTGCTCGTAGACTATATGAATTACCATCATCGCTCCATAAAATCCGTGGCCGTGGAGATGGGGATGCTGCTCCCTTGGGAGATGAGCGACTACCTCGCCCACCGTGACAGCTACGAGAGCACGAGAGAGTGGCTTCTCGCCCACTCCCCCGAGCCAAGGCAAGATGCATAAAGTAAGGCTCTTGCACCCTTCTCACTCATACTCATCTTTATCGTTGCAACATCATTCCCTTTTATTTATAATAACAGACAAGAACGATCAAGTTCTATCCTTCCCCACACGTATCTGACACAATACTATGCACCCCTATCTCCAGTCTATACAAGATGCCATCCCTAGTACATGGCCCGAAGCTGACCGCCAAACGCTCGAAGAGCATCTCCAAAGGCTCAATACAAATCACGAGCATGCACTTTCTTGGCACGAATTATCAGATAGTCCCTCCGCTGAGACACAGAAGCTACTCGCCGAGATCGACCGCGTCTTTGCCGATGTCGGTGCAGTCGATGAGCCCGTGCTGCTTCTCAATGCCAGCCTCCATGATGCCAGCACACGCATTCGCATCTTTCTGGCTCAGTATGAGATAGCCGATGATTGGCGCAAGATCCCTCTCACCATCGCTGGCTCTATCTCCTTCTTTCTGCTGGAGAGCCCCGAAGCACTACGCTACATGCTGCCTGCCTATTTAAAGGGGCACTGCCTCTACCCCAATAGTATCGATACCTTCCTCCTCCTGTCCAAGGATGTGGATGAGAAAGAGGTAGAGGAGGAAAGTGCGCGCTATTCCCTCCTCAATGAGGAGCAGAGAGCACTAGTAGAGTACCTCGTCAATCGCCAGCGCGCCGAGGGCTCGCTCTCAGACATCAATGAGCTGCTGCCCTGGGAGATGGAGCTCTATCTTGAGCAGGATCAATACTCGCGCCCTGCGGCATGGCTGCGCCATCATTACGCCGATTTAGCCATCCCCGAGCTCGTCGCCGATGAGCGTATCGCCCGTATACGCGAAGCCATCCCCGAGGATTGGGATCAGGAAGAGCGCGAGGATCTAGAAAGCTTCCTTGACTGGAAGGAGAAAGCACTCGCCGAATTCCGAAAAACGGAGAAGGAGGAGCGCCTCGCGCTCAATGAAAAGTCCGCGAGACTCATCCTAGACATTCGAGAAGCCTTTGACGACGTGAGCGACGAGGGAGAGCGCGTCCTGCTGCTCGGCGGAGAGGCCGAGGATGGTAACATGAGTGATGAGACTATCGATCTACTCTCGCGCTTCGAGCATCGCGGGGACTGGCGCGAGATCCCTCTTGAATGGCTCTATGCCTGCGACTGTGCCTTGAGCTTTGTGAATGCCGTAGGGTATCGCTATCTCGTCCCAGCCTTCCTGTGTGCCGAGCTGCAAACCAATCTCAGCCAAGACATGGTCATCGTCTTGGGTAGCGATGCGGAGGATGTGGAGGAGAGCATGCTCGAGCATTATCTTGAGAAGGTATCGCTCTTCACCCCAGAGCAACGCGCGGTACTCGTGGACTATATGAACTACCATCGCTCTATCGACAGTGTGACACTTGGGATGGGGCTGCTGCTCCCTTGGGAGATGGTCGACTACCTTGAGGTGCAGGACGACTACGAGGACAGCACAGAGTGGCTACTGGAGCAGTACCCCGCTCTTTCTACAGAAGATTGATCAGTAGCAGCTTATCAAATATATTTATTATTTTACAGCCTGTCAAACGAGGTCTATACGCCTCATGCAGCCTTGCCCGATTGCCCGAGAGTCATCTCGGGCTTTCGCTGTCTCGGATGGCTCGGCCGCCATTTCAAGGCGCGGGAGATTTTAATTCCCCCTCCTTCAGGAGCTTGGGAGAGGGGGAGAAGTGGAGCTGCTCTCGCTCGGGTATATCAAGAGGCTCTCCGCTGAGAGGGTGATGTCCTGTGCGCGCAGGGCGTACCCGCTGAGAAAAACGCCCAAATCCAGCCAAGGGCACAGTCTCCTTCTCGCTCAGCTGCACAATGCTGCTGAGCACCGCATGGAGCGCGGCTTGCGCGCTCTTGCGCGTGCAGCCCACCCCCATGTGGTGCTGGACGCGCTGGACGAGCTCTCGCTTGTTCATGCCTGCGCGGACATGAGCTTGTGCGCCTTGACGCCCCATTCTTGGCATTGCCAGCTTGCACCTCCATCCTCGCTGGTAAAGATGCTCAGCGCGCCCGTGGCGACTTTGATATCGTACTGGGCGCAGAAGGCGGCGTAATCGCCCGTGATATGCGGGGCAAAGCGTATCGTGCCATTGGAGGAGACGCAGAGTAGGACCTCGCCCTCGGCAATGCTGGCGCAGAGCTCTGCCCAGTTCGCCTGTATTTGTGCGACATCGACCTGCCAGTCAGGGGGGGTGATGGCGTGGCTATTCCAGAGGTCAATGATGGCTTTACCGCGCTGGCGCAGCTCGTCAAGGCTGAGGCTGTCTGGGTCGAGATCGTCTTGATGGCAGCTGTGACGGCCGAGGCGTTCTTCGACGAGATCTTCGGTCTTGTTTTCGTCTGGCCCGTAGTTGACCTCGAGAAATCGCTCATCGGGCATGACCGCACAGGGCATGCCGAGCTCCTCGGCCGCGAGGGCGGCGGTGGAGAGGGTGCGCATGAGGGGTGCTGCGTGGATACGATTGGGGATGAGCTGCTTGCTCTTGAGGTACTTGCCTATGGCGCGTCCGCGCTCGTCCTCGACGAGAGGGAGGTCGGTGTCTGCTCCGACGCGCGTGGGTGTTTCTCCAGGGCGAAAGGTGTTGCCGTGGCGGGCGATGATAAGAGTTTTCATAATGGTGAAGAGTGAGGGGGGGAGATGAAATCAGACCGGATCTTCCTCGACGCGAAGGTGGTCGATGATGTATTGGCGGCGCTTGTCGGTGTTGTCCCCCATGTAGAAGGCGAGCAGCTCTTTGATATTGTGGGCATGCTCCAGAGTGACGGGCTCAAGGCGTATGTCCTCTTCGCTGATAAAGTCCTTGAACTCCTGCGGGGAAATTTCGCCCAATCCCTTGAAGCGCGTGATCTCCGCCTGCTTGCCCAGCTCGCGCACGGCCTGATCGCGCTCCTGCTCTGAGTAGCAGTAGAGGGTCTTTTTCTTGTTGCGCACGCGGAAGAGCGGCGTTTGCAAGATGTAGAGGTGGTCTTCTTGGATGAGCTCCTTGAAGTATTGGATGAAGAAGGTGAGCAGCAGCAGGCGAATGTGCATGCCGTCCACGTCCGCATCGGTGGCGATGATGACCTTGTTGTAGCGCA
>CAYJOV010000086.1:0-9849 GCA_964371905.1 uncultured Akkermansia sp.
CGCGCGCCTAAAGCGGGTGTGTTCTCGATTTTACAGAAAAGATTTTACACTAGCAAGCAATAACATTTACTTGACTAAAACATATTATAATGCAGAATACCTCCCACATACACCTTTTTTGAGGAATATGAAACTACCCTACACCCCCCTATTATATCTATTATTTTCGACTTTTTTGTATTTCATATTTTCGAACTCCATCACTTGGGCTAGCCAAGATGGGGGGCGTATAGAAGGCAATGGGTTAGAGAATGACGCTGCACGTCCTCTTCTTGCGTTGAGTTTAGAAGACTCGCTCTATACTGAGGCTGCTTCAAATGAAGGTCGTGAGCTGACCCTTGTCCCCTTGACGGAGCTGTCGGGAGACACCCTCATGGAGCTGGACTTCTCCACCGAGGCTGAGAAAGACGATCTGGAGGAGGATGCATCAGCGTCTCTATCAGAGTCCTCTCTCGTACTCACCGATATAGAGTCAGAGGTACTAGGCCTCGACCAAGAATCGCTTGACGAGGCGTCTACTATGCTCTCCGCTGAGATCAAGAGCGCGGGAGATTCTGGATTCAGAGGCTCCTTTAGTATGCCCGTGATGGAGACGGACAGCATACTGAGTGATGCGGGAGACATGCTCTCAGAGAGTCAGACCTCTGTTGCTGATGCTTGGGGTGCGAATTTAATAGCAAGCTCAGAAAGTGACTACCTCGTGGCTGCTATGTCCAGCGATACGGGAGCTATCAGCTCACTTGCGACAAATGCCGCAGTCTCTAGCTTGGAGGGCAGCTCAAGCAGCTATACAGCAGCGAGCACATCCTCCAGCTCTACGAGTACGCGCGCCCCATTTGGTGTGTATACCAGCAGCGGCGGCGGAGCGCTGGTTTATGCGACGGATGCGGCCCCCTATACAGCCGAAAAAACCTATACCAAAAATGTAGATTACGTCGTGAAAGGTCATACGAAATTGATAGCTGATGATTATCTGCGCTTTGATAGCACGGTTATAGGCAATATCACGGGTGATCCTACTAGCAGCTTTAATCTACATGTTCGAGGAGAGTATCTAGAGGGGCAAGCGCCTACCTTGGATGGAGAGAAGACCTATCGCGGCTTTGAAATTTTATTCAAAACCTATAATCCCGCGGACGTGACCATTGAGATCACTGGCGTGACAGAATTAAAGAATTTCATTGTCAATCACACCAGTCATTCTGCTGGTGCTGCCTTATGCTTGATAAATGGGGGGCAGATTATTTTTCATAATACTGGTGAGAGCGATCGAGTCGTCTTCTCCAACAACCATGTGATTACTTCTAAGGGTCATGCCTCGGGGGGGGCGATCTTCCTCTCGGGGGGAGCCTCTGTGAGCGATTTGCATGCAGATTTTATCAATAACTCTACCTCTAGCACAGATAGAAGCTCGACTGTCTATTACTCACGTGGTGGCGCCATCGCCGTGGGGATCTCAGATACAGACAATGTCTTGCAGAGTAAAAACTCATCGGGCGGCTACGATGGTTTTGTAGCCAATGCAACTCAAGTTTCCAGTATAGGCAATATATATGGCGACTTTAAGAATAATAGTTCTAGCTTCGGCGGTGCTATCTATACGGGGGCAAAAGCGAGCATTGGTCACATCGAGGGGAACTTCATTGATAATCTCGCCGAAGGCTGGAAAGAGACCAGTCACACATCGGGAGCAGAGGGTGGGGCTATTCGCACCTATTTTGGTACATTTGGGAGTATTCATGGTGACTTTGAAGGAAATGTTGCCCACGCTCTGTCGGGGAATGCTATAGGTGGCGCGGTCTCTCTAACCTCAACAGATGTGCAAGGGGATATTACAGGACATTTCGATGGCAATATTGCCGCGGTGGATGCAGATACTGCTTTTGCCCATGGGGGAGCCTATTCGCTCAAAAATCAGTCGGGTGACTATGACCTCATCTTCCGAGACGCCAGCTTTACTAATAATGTCTCTGCTACCACCTCTTCAGATTCAACGAAAGTCAACGGAGGAGCATTTTATATATCAAACTCACGTGATGTAAGCTTCATCGCCGATCAAGAGAATGTCGTGTTTAGCGGCAATTATGTCACGACAAAAACTCAATGGACCAAGGATCATGGTCTCGTATCCGAGAGTGATGCCGTACGCATCTCCAGTGGTATTTACGCGGTCAACTCTTCGGTGAGTCTGGAAACAACCGCAGGCTCGGACAAGACGATTACCTTCAATGATGGCGTTTATGGTATATCTACTGGAACAGACTCCAGTAAACTGACCGTGAATGGAGCAGGTACGGCAGAGTACGATGTCATCTTCAATGACTATATCGCCTTTGACGACCTCATCATCAACTCAGGCGGCGTAGAGCTCGGTCGCCACACCCAAACCTATACGGTAAATGAAAAAAATGAAGCCGGAGAGATCGTCGAGGTCACCTATAATGCAGAATCGCAAGGCTCCTTTGTCATGGGGGCGAATGTGACAGTGAATGAGGGAGGCGTGCTCAAAGCCCATGCGTCCAGCTTTGACGGTGTGGGGGAAATTGACCTGAATGGCACAACCGATCAAGCCGGCACGCTCAAGCTGACGGGTGGTACGCTCAAAACAAACATTGGCGCGAGTGGGGAAGTCCGTGAAGGACACATTGACCTGATAGGCGAAGACACGACGATAGCCAGTGGGTTTGAGATCTATGCTGACACACTCGAGCTAGGAAGCACGCTCATCATCCAATCTCCCGAAACTGTGGAATCCCTGATGAATGACACATTCGTCAGTGTACAGACCATTCTTTTCTCTGGCTATGACAAGAATGACATTAATAATGGCGGCAGCCAAGTCATCATGGAGCCCGATGCCACTCTGCGCTTCCATGAGCTCAATCTAGAGATAGGCACCGCTGCCGTGGATGACGTCTTTGAACTCGTCGTGAGCAGCACACCCGATGTTGCAGATAGCATTGATGTGTATTTGGAGAACTTCACCACAAGTGTCTTCGCTATGGATGGAGAAGAATTGGTGCAAAATGTAGACTATGTGATTGAGTATAGGACTGATGGCGGTGTCCAAATAAGAATGCTAGTAGATGTCCCTGCTATACCAGAGCCCAGCACAGCGGTACTGAGTCTGCTCGCCCTCACGGGGTTGCTGGCTCGCCGTCGCCGTAAGCAGGGCTAAGGCAAGATCTCTCTTGATGCGACGAGGAAAATCTCGTAGTGAATACTGCGGATTTTCCTCATCGCCTGAGCTGCCCTTCTCAGAGCTCCACCCAGACGGGGCGGTGATCACTCGCCTGATGGATCTTCGGATCATCGACGACGGCCGAGCGCGCGCCTTTGGCGCGCTTCTTCTTCAGCGGGTCGTTGATATAGATCTGGTCAAAGATGTAGTAGGTCTTGCCTCTCTTGTAATAGAGTGTCCACTCATCGCCGCGCGAGTCTTTGGCTATGAGGCGTGTGAGTCCCGAGATGCGGCTTTTCCCCTGAGAGAGCACGCCGAGCGAGCTGTCCCCTGGGGAGTCATTCCAGTCGCCGAAGACGAGGATGGCTTGATTGGGCTTTTTCTTCATGGCCTCGGCAAGATGCAGGGCGAGGGTGTGGGCTTCGCTCGTGCGTAGGGCTGTGGCCTTGGCCTGATCGTCAGAGACGCGGGATTTGAGGTGCACGCCCATGACGCGCAGGCGGTCGCGTCCGTTGAGCTGGACGGTGACATCGAGGATGCCGCGCAGCATCTTGCGGCGTTTGTTGCCATGGAGGGAGGCTTGTGCCTTGGAGTGGTCCTCGACGAGGGGGTAGCGCGAGAGGATGCCCACAGCGCGGTCTTCGCCCTTGCGCTCCAAGACGCGGTAGTAGGGATAGTTGCGCCCGCGCTCACGCAGGCGCGTCTGGAGGTCTTGGATGGCCATGCGACCGCCCAGCTCGACGATGCCTACGATGTCGGGGGCTGCCTCGCTGATGACATCGGCGACGGCGCGGCGCGACTTCTCGGACTTGGGACGCATGACAAAGGGTGAGCGAGTGCGGTCGCCGGGGATGAAGTAATTCTCCACATTGTAGAGCAGGAAGCGCGGTCTGCCTTCACCTTTTTCATTCGCTGCAAAGGGAACGCGCAGACTGGGGTCTTCCTTGATGCGCTGGAGTGCCTCGTCATGCTCCAGTAGGGGCGTGCCCACGGAGAGGGTGGCTGCGGGCTGCTCCTCGACGAGGGGCTCTTTCTCGTCAAAGAAGTAGGAGTAGAGCGCGATGATGAGGGCGATGACGAGCGCGAGGATGGTCTTGTCAGCACGTCGGCTGCGCGTGCGCGGGGATTTCTTTTTGCCGCTGCTGCTTTTGCGTGGGCGGGGGCTGCGCTTGGGCTTGGGTTTGGAGGAGCGTTTGATGTTCAGCGATGCGTCGGGGTCGTTCATAGGATAAGAAGGCGGGGGAGGGGATAGATAATGGGAGAAATCACGGTTTGCGTACTTGATTCGCTAGAGTCCATCAAGTCGCAATCCGGCATAACCGCTTCGCGTCGCTGCGCTAGCTCGCTTTTATACGGATTACTCCTTGACAGACTCTATCTAATCAAGTTAAGAGCATGTACTTCCTTTTGTTGAATGAAAAATATGATTTTTCACCCAACAAAAAGAAGCTTTGATAGGAAGATGTACTCAGTGGTGCGAATTTTGTAATTTGTTATATTAAGGACTGCTAAACTACTAATAGCTGTCCTTGAGCCAGCTGGCGACTTGGGGGGCGGCGTAGGTGAGGATCATGTCCGCACCCGCGCGGCGTATGCAGAGGAGGCTTTCGAGCATGAGGGCGCGCTCATTGATCCAGCCCGAGGCAGCAGCGGCCTTGATCATGAGGTATTCCCCGCTGACGTGGTAGGCGGCTATGGGCAGATGGCTCTGCGCGCGGAGGTCGGAGATGACATCGAGGTAGAGCGTGGCGGGCTTGACCATGAGGATGTCGGCTCCCTCTTGCTCATCGAGGAGAGCCTCGCGCGCGGCCTCGCGTCGGTTCGCAGGGTCCATCTGGTAGCTGGCCTTGTCGCCCTTCTTGGGGGCACTGCCGAGGGCTCCGCGGAAAGGACCGTAGAGTGCCGAGGCGTATTTGGCCGTGTAGCTCATGAGCGAGACATGGGCAAAGCCCTCGCGATCGAGCATGCCGCGCAGCGCGGCAATGCGCCCATCCATCATGTCGCTGGGCGAGATGATGTCAGCACCCGCTTGGGCGTGGGTGAGGGCCTGCTGGCAGAGCAGCTCGATGGTCTCGTCGTTGAGGATTTCGAGATCCCCGCGCTCGTCATAGCGCACGAGTCCGTCGTGCCCGTCGCTGTTGTAGGGATCGAGCGCGACATCGGTCATGATGAGGAGGCTGGGGATTTCCTTTTTGAGGAGGCGCACGGCGCGGGGGATGATGCCGTCGGGGTTCCATGCTTCGCTGCCCTGCCTATCTTTCTTGTCCTCGGCGATGACGGCAAAGAGGTCGACGCAGCCTATGCCCAGCTGCCAGAGGCGATGCGCCTCACCGAGCAGCCCCGTGAGGCTCCAGCGCGTGCAGCCGGGGAGTGAGTCTATGGGCTCATCGCTGTCGCCCTCATGGACAAAGAGGGGGCAAATGAGCTGCGAGGCTTGGAGGGTGGTCTCGCGCATGAGGGAGCGCATGATGGCTGTCTTCCTATTCCTGCGTGGGCGCATGGGCATATTGTGCATCGTGTGTATGAGAGTAGCAGCTTGTATCTGCTTTGTAAAGAGTAGATTTGCCGCGCGGTTGGCGTGTTTTTGTGGGTTGGAGGCTTTGGCTGTCTGACACGAAGTCGGGCATGCCCTCTCACATGCCCATTGATTTCTGCATGTAGTGGGCGGCTTGGTCGCTTTGCCCCATTTCGATGAGGGTATTGCCTATGCTCAGGTAGCTAGCACAGGTTTCTTCGTGCTGCTCACCGAGGAGACGGCGGCGTAGGGCGAGGGCTTGCTCGAAATAGCTGAGAGCCTGTTCGTAGTGAGCTTGCGCATAGTGGATGTTGCCGATGAGTTGGAGGCTCATCGCGGTCTCTCGGTGTGTGTCTCCACGTAGTTTCTTACATTGCTCGAGGACGCGCTGCTGGAAGGCGAGGGCTTTGTCATAGTCGCCTAGGTCGGAGTAGGCGTTGCTGATTCTTTGCTGACTAGCTCTTATTTGTGGGTGAGATGCCTCGTAGATCTGCTCTCGTATGCTCAGGGCGTGTTGATGCGCTGCGAGGGCTTCGCGCTGTTTGCCTTCATAGGCGTAGATGATGCCTAAGTTGTTGTAGCAGATGGCAACGTAGGCATGCTTCTCTCCGTGTCGTTGGAGGTACTCCGATAGCTTCTTATTGTAGAATTGCCGAGCCTGTGCGTAGTCAACACCGTAGGTATTGATGCTATCTATTCTCCTGTAGACCTTATCCACATCAGGATGCTGCGGTGTAAACTTTTCTTCTAAGATATCGTGCGCTTTTAGTAGGAAGGTTAGAGCCTTGTCATAGTCTTTCTTTCGTTCATAGGTGTTTCCGATATTAGTGTAGAAAATGCTTCTTTGAATAAGTGACACGCTGGAAACTTTTAATGCCTTGTTGAAGAAGTCAATAGCTACGTTTAAATTATGTTTGTAATAGTGCACAAGGCCGATTTGGTTGTAGCAATGAGCTGTGTTATAGTGCTGCTCGCCGAGAGTTTTTTTGAGTATTTTTAATGCCTTGTTGTGCAAATCTAGTGCTTTGATATAGTCGCCTTGGTCGCAGTGTACAGTGCCGATACAGGTGTAACAATGAGCGGTGATTGGGTTCAGCTCGCTGAGGTCTTTTTTGTATATAGTTAATGCCTTGTTGAAGAAATCGATAGCTCTATCGTAATCGCCTTTACTGCTGTAGATAGTCCCTATATTGTTGTAGCAATTAGCGATGGCAAGATGCTGCTCGCCTGCTGTTATTTTGTAGATTGACAATGCCTTGTAGAAGAAGTTCAAGCCCATGTCATATTCTTTTTTATAGCCGTGAATACTGCCTATTCCGTTGTAGCAATCTGCAGTGTCAATATGCTGCTTTCGGTGGAATTTTCATATATAATCAATGCCTTGTTGTATAAGTCTAGAGCCCTGTTATAGTCGCCTTTGTATATGAAAATCCAGCTTATAAACGAGTAGTATCTAGCTGCATCGCGACTATCCTCGCCTTGGAGTTGAATCGTGCGCGCCAGATTTTTTTCATAAATAGCAAGGCTCTCGTCATAGGCCGCAAGATACTTTTTGCATCGTGACTATCCTCGCCTTGGAGTTGAATCGTGCTCGTCAGATTTTTTTCATAAATAGCAAGGCTCTCGTCATAGGCTGCAAGGTATTCTCTTATATAGGATGCATAATCATCACTGTAGTCCAGATTATCGGGATCGAGTGACATGCGTAGCTGGAGATGCTCGGCGGCTTGGGTATGATCGAATTTCTGTTCGTAGGCATCGGCGAGATCCTTGAGTGATCGGGCGAGGGAGAGCTGCTCTGCTTTGTCTTTGGCGAGCTGCTCGACTTGCTCTTGGAGCTGCTCTTCCTTCTCCTCGATTTGCGCGGCGAGGAGCTTGGCTTTTGATTTATAATCAGCGGGGAGTTCTGAGAGGATGAGCTCGATGAGCTCATCTATCTTGCCCGCCTTGGCGAGCTCTAGCTTTTTGATCTCGCTGTCGCTGAGTGATCGGTAGTCGATCTTGACGAGCTCTTGGGTGCGCTTGTCGATGAGTTTTTGTATGTTCTCCCAATTGCTATTGAGGGCTTTTTGCTCGCGCTGGAGCTTTTCCTTATGGATGGGGTCTTGCTCCATGGCGATGTCGAGCTCGATCTGTGAGAGTCTCTCGATGTAGCGGGTCATGGCATTCCTTTTGATGCGGATGATATCTGGTTGGAGCTCGCGAGGGTCGGCGAGGATGATGTCTATAGCCGCGTGGGCATTGAGCGCGAATTTCTTGGTCTGGATTTCTGTTTCATTCGGAGAGATGAGGATGTAGCCCGACTTGTACACCTCGCGGAAGAGGAAGGTGAGCTCTTCGCTGGGGGTGATTTTGAGCTCGACCTCACCGCGCTCATTACTGCGCTCTTCGGTCTCGACTTTGACGCGGACATCGGGGATAGGCGTGATCGCGCTGTGCTTGTCATAGCTGATTTTGCGCGTGCGCCCCGGTTGGGTGATCAGCTGCGCGATGGCACTACTAGCAAACAGCACGAGGGCGAGGAAAGAGATAACACACTTCATACAAAAAGAGGATGGAAGATATTGACGTGAAAGAAATATCATCGTCTTATTAGTGTGTATCACAGAGGGTAGCAGAAATCAATAAAAATCGCCCCAGCCTCAAGCTCTACGCATGAACAGGCTGAGGATTGCCTTTGGGTGACATGCGATTTTCACCCAAGAAAGGAAGGTATCAAAAAGGGAGCTCCTAATGCGCTCCCTCTTTACTGTGTTGGAATGGCTTCCGCTAGAGTGATAAGCTGCGGCGCATGACCTCGGCTCGCGGGAGTTTTTCGCCAAGATACCAAGCCGGCAATGCGGTGGATGGCTCAGCACAGCTGCGCTCAAACCAAAGGCGGAAGGCGAGCACCCCCTGCCAGAGCAGCATGCTCTCTCCCGTGCTCACGTGGCAGCCTAGCTCGCGCGCGGAGCGCGCCAGTGCGGTCTCACGTGTGATGATGTCGTAGTAGTAGCTACCCGCCTTGAGGTACTGCGGTGGGAGGGGGAAGAGGTCATCATCCTTGAGTCCGAGCGAGGAGGCGTTGATGATGATATCACAAGCGGCAGTAGCCTGCTCCAGCTCCAAGCTATCGAAGTGCAGCTGCGCCACGCGCGTATCGGGGGCGATGGCACGTATCTGTGCCGTGAGCTGCGCGAGCTCGGGCCGGGGGCGATTCACCAGCGTGATGGAGGCAAAGCCATATTCCGCGCAGCGCAGCGCGATGGCGCTACCCGCGCCTCCGCAGGCTCCGAGTATCATGAGATGATGCGCCTGAAAGTTGGGGCTGCCCTTGCCCATGAATTCCCCAAGGGCGGCGACAAAGCCTTCATTATCCGTATTGTAGGCTCTGATACTGCCGTCGGGCTCAAAGAGCAGCGTGTTGGCAGCTCTCGCCTGCTGCGCGCTGCTGTCTTGATGATCGGCGAGCTCAAAGGCGCGTCGCTTGAAGGGGATGGTGACATTCACCCCGAGAAAGCCGCGCTCGTGTAGCTCCGTGACAAGCTGCTCAAAAGCATCTCCCTCGGTCTCGCAGAGGAGACGCACATAACGCTCGCCTGCGGGCGTCGTCGCGCAGTAGTCCGCAATGAGAGGGTGGTAGCTGCTCGCCTCGGCGAGAGCTGCCTCGTGCATCTGCGGGGATTTGGAGTGGGCGATGGGATGCCCGATGACCGCGAGGCGCGTGTGGGCGGGGAGATCGTGGAGGGTGTAGACAGCTTGCTTGTTCATAGGAGCATGGGATTAAAAAAGAAATGAGGATGCGCACAGTGTGCATCCCCATGTGTGTGAAGCGTTGCTAGGCGCGAGGTGGCTTACTTGGCAGCAGGGGCTGCGCCTTCGGTCTTACCAGCCTTGTCGACAGTGGAGACGATGCAGGTCTTCTCAAGGGTGACGATGACGTTGGCCGCGATCTCGAGCTTGACGGTGCGATCCTTGATTTCACGGATGATACCATGGAGGCCGGCATTGGTGACGACCTTGTCACCGGCGCGGAGGCTTTCTTGGCGATTCTTGAGGTCCTTTTGCTGCTTGAGCTGGGGACGAATCATCAGGAAGTAGAAGATAACACCGATGAGCAGGAAGGTGATGAGCATGCTCCAGCCGCCACTCTCGGGGGCTGCTTCCTTGGGGG
>CAYJOV010000086.1:9859-10076 GCA_964371905.1 uncultured Akkermansia sp.
CCCCGCGCGGCCGCCCGCCCCGCCCCCGGGCCCCCCGCCGCGCCGGGGGCGGGGGCAGCAGCGGCAGGGGCGGCGGCAGGCGTGGTTTGGGCAATGATGATACTCATGATATGTCGTTTGCTTTGTAGCGAGAGATAAAGCTGCTCTTGAAGGCAGCGTATTCACCGACTGCGATGGCACTTCTCGCTTGAGCCATGAGTCTTAGGTAAAAATGGAG
>CAYJOV010000087.1:0-10044 GCA_964371905.1 uncultured Akkermansia sp.
ACGCCTTCGGCGGTTTTCAAGACCGCAGCATTCAACCACTCTGCCACCCACCCATAAAAGATAAAAGTAGCTCGTCATTGCTGAAAGCTGAGGCATTCTAGCGCAACGAACAAGCCTTGGCAAGAAAAAAGTGCATTCCCCTATCATAAAATCAAGAACTCCGCCCATACAGCGTAAAAAATCAGAGGAGCTGCGGAGCTGCCTGCCTCTGTGATACTTTTTTGCTTGCGATACGGTGATTATATGGTAGAGTTAGCAGTATGATTTTACAACAAAGACACGCTAGAAAGCGCGGCTTCACGCTCGTGGAGTTGATCGTGGTCATCGCCATTCTAGGGATCTTGGCCGCTGTGTCCATGCCCTTTATCTTCAGCCGTATGAGTGCAGCCGATCTCGCCTCTTGCACAGAGAAGATCAAGCAGTTATCACTTGTAGCTCAAGAATATAGTCAGGATATGGCGCATCGTAATGTGTTGCCAGCCAGTGGTATGGAGGATAATGAGGACACGGAGACCTACGACGAGTCCGAGGGCTGGTGGCTGAGCATCGCTCCCCGCATGGACGATGTGGTCATCCCCAATGATAGGGGTGACAAGATGAAGGTCTCCGAGATCTTCCACTGCCCCGGAGACAAGCGCGTCGATATAGGTGATGCCAATACATTTGCCGCTGATGAGAAGAGCGTCTCCTACGTCTCGTGGTCAGACGGTAGCGTGGATTCTGATAATCCAGACTCAGGGATTCGTATGAATAAGCAACGCCTCGATGAGCTGCCATGGATCTCTGATGGCCATCCGAAGAAGGGACAGAGTGTGAATAGCCTCAAGAGCTTCAAAGAGATGGTGCTGCCAGCCGTGGAACGCCATGCGAACTCCATCGCCGTCGCCTACGCCAGCGGCCGTATCGTCTCCGTCGAGCTCGATGTGGACGGTGAGACGCCCGAGCAGATGTACAAGAAGGTCGCTCCTTGGCTCGTCGAGAAACCAGTCGAGGGTGCCGAGCGCGCTGCTCGTCGCCCTGCGCGTCGTGCTCGCAAATGAGTGCTCTTTCCCAGAAAAATTTGCATCCCGAGTGCGCTCCCTTTCTCCAAGGGGGGCGCTTCGTTGTCTTAGGTCTCAGCGGCGGTCGCGACTCGGTCGCGCTGCTGCACCTACTGCGGCGTGAGGGATGCCGCGTGCATGCGCTGCATTTGCACCACGGTCTACGCGCAGCCGCGGCAGATGCTGACGCGCGATTCTGCGCGGAGCTCTGTGCCTGCTATGATATCCCTCTCAAGCTCATCCATGAGGATGTGCCACGGCTCGCACGTGCAGCAGGGCTGTCCTTTGAGCACATGGGGCGTGAGCGGCGGCGCGTGCATCTCGTGGACTACACGCGCCGCATTCAGCGGGAGTATGGCCTTGACATAGCTCCTCCCATCGCGCTGGCACATCACGCCGATGATCAGGCCGAGACGCTGATCTTTAATCTCTGTCGAGGCTCGGCAGGTCTGCGCGGCATGCGTGCTATCAGCGAGCAGGAGGGCAGTCTCTACCTGCGCCCGCTGCTCGACTGGCGACGCGAGGAGATCACGCAGTACCTCCGCGAGCGCGAGCAGTGCTGGCGCGACGATGAGACCAATGACGAGGATGACGCGACGCGCAATGCCTTGCGCCATCAGGTCATCCCGCTGCTCTCCGAGCTCATGGCACGCGACATCGTGCCCATCCTCAGCCGCAGCGCACGCGCCGCCCAGCAGAAGGCGCTGGCACTCGATGCCGCGCTTCACCTCCTGCCCAGCCGCGATCCGCAGGGGCGGCTCTATCTGCCCTTTTTGCGCGAGCAGCCGCCCAGCCTCCAGCGCGCAATTCTCTTTGACTACCTACGGGAGCAGGCGATCTCCGATCTCAGCGAGCGGCATATCGAGGAGGCCATGCAGCTCATTAGTCTTGAGGTGCATGTGATCAATCTCCCCCACGAGCTCCGTCTCCGTCGCAGTCAGGGGCGTATTTATATTGAAGCGGTGGGCAAATCCTCCCCATAGTCGACCTCCGCGAGGTAGAGGCCATGGGAGGGGGCACAGTCGCGCGCCTTTTCATGGCTCAGCGGGTCGCTCAGCATACCGCGCAGCTGCGCCGTCGTGAGACGCCCACGCGCGAGGGCGTAGGCCGTGCCTACCATGAGGCGTACCATGCGGTAGAGAAATCCATTGCCTGTGAATCGTATGCAGAGGCGCGTCCCCTCCTGCTGGAGAGAGGCGTGGGATATCGTGCGCCTGTAGTAATCATCGGGCGCAGGTTCTGGCTCATTGCCCCGCCGCGCTGAGAGGAGGCGAAAGTCGTGCTCGCCGAGGTAGCAATCCAGTGCCTCGCTCAGCGCGGGCACGGAGACGTGGCGAGAGGGCATATGCCAGCAGCGATTCGCATCGAAGGGCGAGAGCACGGGGCCTAGCTCCATGAGGTACTCATAGGTCTTCTCGCGTGCAGAAAATCGTGCATGGAAATCGGGCGCGACCTGCTGCACCTCCAGCACACGCAGCGTGGCGGGGAGGTAGGCATTGAGCGCGGCTCGCCATGCTCGCGCATCGAGCCTATTGCCCTCGGGAATATCGAGGTGAAAGTACTGACGGTGCGCATGCACGCCCGCGTCCGTACGCCCCGAGGCCGAGATACGCTTGCGCGTCCCTAGACCAGCCTCCTCACCGAGGATACGAGTAAAGGCACGCTCCATGTAGTCCTGCGCGCCCTCGCCGCAGACCTGACTCTGCCAGCCGCGAAAGCCACTTCCGTCGTAAGCACAGGTGAATAGGAGTCGGGGCATCTTATCTCATGCAGAAAAAAACTCAAAAAACATGGGGGATGAGAACGTCATGTCTCTCCCCCATGCTTCAAACTTGTGATAAAATCTTTGCGTTAGATCAACGAGGCTTAGATCGTCTCATCTTCTTCGCTATCAGAAGAGTCGTCGCCTGATTCATCAGCGGACTCATCGCTAGAATCGTCAGCAGATTCATCGTCAGCGGGCTCTTCATCGCCAGCTTCTTCTTCATCCATCATCTCATCCGCGCCACCAGGGGCAGGGATAGGAGTAGGAGCTTCGCTATCATTATGCGTGATAGGGTACTTGCCAGGCTCTGCGATGTAGGCGAGTGCCTCCTGCAGGTCACCAGAGCCGTAGTACTCGGCTACTTCACCGGGGGTCTCATGTGACTTGTTGTCATCATTCTTCATGTAGGCTTGACCAGCAGCGAGGCTGTCAGCATCGGGGAGAGAATGAGGCTCTGCGGCGCGATTCTGACCGATGGCCATGAGGATTTGATCCCCCTCGACATCACCCGCGTAGTCGGTGACAGGCTTGCTACCACGGATACGACCTACCTCTTTGTAGAGCAGCTGGACGGCATCGACGTATTGATCGGTGGATGCAGCGGCTTGGAGTAGAGGCGTTTCATTGAGCGCGAAGAGGCGCACGGAGGCGTCTTGGTAGCGCTGATTGATGACTTTGACGCGCGGCGCGGCAGCCTGTGCGGTTTTGTAATCAACGACTTTTTGAAGCTCGGTGGTGAGTTCGCGTGCGAGATCGGTCGCATTCATATCCTCTTTCTGGCAGGAGGTAAAGCTGACCATGGCGAAGAGGGCACATACAGGAGTGAAGAGGAAACGTTTCATGAATTCTACGTAATAAGGTGATACCCTAGGAGACTAGCAGGTCAACGCTCATCTGTCAAGTAAAAGAGACCGATTGGACGCACAATATGCGCATTTTGCTGCGATCTGATTACTTTTTCACTTTTGAACATCTCCCTTTGTGAAACAGCTAGCATCTCTCAGGGCTCATACTTTAGGTCGAATTCCTTGCCAAAGTGAAAGAGCTTCTCCCCCGGATTCACCTTGCGGATCTTGCGGGCGATCACCGTCTTGCGTATCACGCCGGACTTCTTCATCGCGGCCTCATACTTGCGCATCGCGCTCAGCCAGCGTGTCAGCAGCTTGTACTCCTCGCTGCTCTGCGCGCCGCCCTGCTTGCCCAGCCACGTGTGGTAGGCTGTTAGATTCGCGAGGAGATGCCCCGAGTTTTGACTCAGCACCTCGGTGTAGTCCGCGATAAAGTTGCGCATAAAAAGCTCGGGGATGCAAGAGGTGGCCTCATCGTCGTGCGTGAAGCGGAAGTTCTGCAGGACGTAGGGCTTGACCTTCTTGGCGACAGACTCATCATCCACATAGAGCTGCATGCGCTGGGGCAGGAAGGCGTAGATGCGTGCCTTCTTAAAGTGCTTGGGTATCTGCGTCATGCTATTGCAGTAGATCCCCAGTAGGGCATCGATCTGCTTGGAGCGCGGCATGCTCTCACGCGTCGCAGGATTGGCGTACTTGGCAAAATCTGTCTCAAGGCGCGGATAACAGGTAGGAATATCGCCGACCTTGCCTAAGCCCTTGTTCGCTCGGAAAGTACCCTGAGTGTAGGTTAGCGTGCCATCCAGACGCGTATTGAGCCCATGAGCCAGTGCCCTCATGCGCTCCAGTGCGCCCTCGGACTCAAGCTGCTGAGCCTCCTTTTTGCTGATGGGGAAGTAATCTTCCTTGGGCTTAAAGACGGCGGGACGCGGGGTGATGATGTTGCTCGCCTTCAGGCTGCGGGGGAAGATCTCATACCGCTCGGGTTTCTTATTGGGGTAGAGGGGATTCAAGGCGTAGACGATGCTAAAGTCATCGCAGACATACACGCGGCAGTAGCTGATCATATTCTTGCGCTCCGCGGCGTTGTGTTTCTCGGTGTAGCGGGGCTGCGAGATACTGTGAATGGTGCGCGGTGTGACCAGCTTCGTGTACTGTCTGGGGAATTTTTTGAGATGGGGGATATCCTTGAAGACTTTGAGGGACTTTTTCTGCTCAGCCTCACTGAGCGTCGTGGGATGAGGCTTTTTCGCCGCCTCGGGCTGCTGTGCAAGAGTCGTACTCAAGAGGCAAACAGCTAAGGGGATAAACATGTTTTTCATGAGATATAAGAGTGGTCAATGTGAATACTAGGTGACTGTGACAAAGTCGAGCCACCCCTAGTACATAACATAAACAGTGCAAGAATGCAATCCCTCATTGCATGTCATACATACTCCTCTGAGCAATCAGCAGCGCACACTCAGCACGTGGGACGCGCCTCTAGCAGGCCACGCCACGCGCGAGCCACGGCGAGGAAATCCGCATTATCAGGGTAGTGTGTCGCTACCGTCTTCAATCGCTCATCGGCATTCGAGACCGCTAGCGACAGCCCCGCCATGCGCAGCATCTCGTAGTCATTCATCTGATCGCCGCTCGCCATCAGCTGCTCGGGGCGCAATCCGTATTGATCCAACAATCGCTGAATAGCCTGCGCCTTGTTGATGCCCTGCATCGTGCAATCTATCCAGTACTCGCCCGCTACCGTCAGGCTGAGACGTGAAGACCATTTTTCTATAAAGCTTCTACTACGCGCCTCCACCCCATCTCTCGAATAGAGCGATATCTTGCCCAGTGGCACATCGGGCAAGCAGCCTACGCCCTCAAGGGGATATAAATTGATCTTGTAGGCATCGCGCAAGAAGCAGCACATCTCACTCTGCGGATGCTGAGCATAGGACACGCCCAAGCCACAAAAAAGCCCTTCCACATCAGTCAGCTGCTCTATATCGCGCTCCACCTCCTCCACCCATGATCGTGGGACACTCTCCAGCATCTCCCAGCCCTGCACCCCCTTTAGACAAAGCCCTCCATTGGCGACGATATCAATCTCATCCAACACAGGCTCAAAGAGACGCTCAATGCTCTCCATCTGCCGACCACTCGCAATAATCACGCGGTAGCCCGCCGCCCTCAGGTCAGCTATGATCTTAAAATACGAAGCATCCAGCGCTAGCCCCGCCTCGGGCATAATCGTGCCGTCAATATCCGTCGCAACCACCTTGATCGGGTCAACATTCATCCTATCCATGCGTGACATCATACAACATGCGCCCCTCCCTATCAAGCTCAAGGCGAGGTCGCAAAAAACGTCCTCGCCTTGATACTTACTTAATCACAAGGGATGTTTCGCCCTAGCTTCGTGAGAGCTGTCTTTTAGAATTTGAATGTCATACCCCCGTAGATACCTATACCCGAGCCGATGATGTCATTATCGTTATCAATGATGTACTCATTGTCGGTGAGATTCTCCACGCGGAGATGGAGGCTCATGTTTTCATTGATCGCGTAGTTCGCGTAGAAGCGCGCGACAAAGTAATTGTCAATGCTGTTCCCCTCGATATCGACACGCTGCGCTCCTGCGGAGAATCCCGCACCGATGAGCAGCTTCTCTACAGGCTGTGTATTGATGTCAAATGAGATGAGATGGCGAGAGGAGTTCTCAAACTGCGTGTCATTGTGGCTCATCTTAGGACGCGTATAGGTGTAGGAGAGATTGTAAGAGGTATTCCAATTCTTCTCGATCTCCCCTTGGAGATTGAGCTCGACACCCTGCGAGAGCACATGCCCCGGCGCATTGGCCAAGACCTCGACATGATGATGACCGTGGCTATGATCATGGTCCGTATGCCCCCCATGGCCATGATCATGACCGTGGTTGATCGCGTCCTTGATCTGTGTCCAAAAGTAGGTGATGCTCAGCTCATGATTCTCACGAATCTTGTGAGCCATACCGATATCAAAGCTCACGCTCGTCTCGACCTTCAGATCGGGATTGCCCTGATAGGCCGTTGAGCCAAAATGCTGCACGAGCGGCGAGAGCTGCCACTGCGCAGGCGATTTGTAGCCCGTGCCTACAGAGCCGTAGACGCGTGTCTTGTCGTCGTTGAAGCGGTAATTGCTCGCGGCGCGGAAGGTGAATTGCTCGTCAAAGAGGGAGCTGGAGTCGAGGCGCAGGGCGAGATCATTGTCCCAGTTGTCCGCGGGCCTGTAGTTGTGATTCACGTAAAAGCCGTAGACATTCTCCAAGCCTGTGCGCGTGTCGCCCTCCTGCGTGGCGTCGTAGTCGCTGCGATTCCAGGTAAAGCCAGCCGTGGAGGTGTTCTGCTCATTCCACGTATAGTAGTTGTCCCACTGGATTTGGATATTCTCCAGCTGTTCGTTGAGCGTGCCCTTCTGATCATCATAGCTGTAGTAGCCCGCCATGAGGCTGGAGCTGTACTTCTCGTTGATCTTGGTGTAGTGACGCAGGGTGAAGAGCTGATTGCGCATGTCAAAGTCTTGGTAATCGTGATCACCCAGCAGTGCGCGGAAGTCATTTTGCTGATGCCTGTAGGTCACCGTCGTCTTATTATTCTCATTGATCTGGTAGTCCAGACGCAGACTCTGCTGCCACATCTCACTGCGACCGAGATCCTTTACAGGGAAGCTCGAGCCATCCCGCGTCTTGAAATCATTGTCCGTGCGCGTGTAGGTCGTATTCACATAGTAAGAGAGCTTGTCGATTTGCCCCTGAGCCGTCGCGCTGCCAGTGAACGTGTTGAAGCTGCCCACCTCGCCAAAGAGCGTGTAGCTAGGCTCGCCCTTGCCCTCGGGAGACTCCATAAAGATCACCCCATTCACAGCACCTCCGCCATAGACCGCGGCCTGCGAGCCGCGCAGCACCTCCAGCGTGCCCAGATTAAAGAGATTGCTCTGGCTGACAATATTCTGCGTGAAGCCCGCGCTGGAGCTCTGCATGCGCATGCCATCCATGGTGGTCAGGCCGTAGCAGTTCGCACAAGTACCTCGTATATTGGGGACAGAGCTAAAGGAGGGAGTCTGCCCGCCACTGGGCAGCGTGAAGACACCGGGCACGCGCTGCAAGGCCGCGCCGAGGTTGTAAACGCCCTCCTTGCGGAGGTCGGCCACATTGAGGACGGAGACAGAGACACCGATATCGGTCACGGTGACAGGAGCACCCGCCGTCGCGGCAGATGAGGTCACAGGGGGGAGCTCGACATCCGCGCTATGTTGAGTCGTTTCTGGGAGGACGGCATCCGTCATTTGGATGAGATCGGGCTGATGTGACTCGGATTGGGCTAGGCAGTAAGCACCTGTCAGAGCGAGTGCTAGGACGGCGGAGGCTATTCTTGTGGTTGAAGTACGTGCTTTCATATAATGAGAGAATTTTGCTATCCGTTCGCAGAATGAAGAGTGAAAGTGAATCTGTAAAGCCTTAAATGTAACTCAAAGCAGCAAAGATCAATTTTCTTAAAAATATTATTTGCGAGCGGTTCGCAAATTGATTTTACAAACAGGAATCATTTCGTCAAGAAAAATTTTGATTGATTCACTAGCCACCCTGCTCTATGATCTAAGGATGATGAATCTCATTTGCCTCTTAAGCACCCTACTCGGTGCAGCTTCTGAGCAATCCCCTTGCCCAGAAATGCCCGCAGACGTGGAGTACTACCTCACAGGATTATCGCAGATCAACTATGAGCAGCTCAGCATAGCCGATGTTGACTTTCTCTACCGAGCCTACAAGGCGGGCTTTGGATTGCCCTTCGCGGGTGGGGAAGAGAGCTACGGAACGAGTGCGCAGATGCTGTTTTTCACGCCCGATTTACGCCCCATTGCTTACGCGAATCTGGACCGAGGATCAGCGCATTATATGCTGCGCCTGATTCAGTATGGAGAGTCCAAGGGCAGCGATCGCTCCTCCATCTTCTCCCAGATTGAGGCGGTCTATCAATTCGACCCTCACAGGAAGCTCTACAATCACGCGGCGCATGTCTCGCTCGCCCCCTTTGATCAAGTGATCAATGAGGCATACAACAAGAAGCTCAAAATCATTGAGAATAGATACAAAGAGAAACTCAGGACGTGGAGAAAAATCTGCTCACGCTATGCAAAAGAACAGATCAACAGCAGGGATATGGCATCATGGCTGATCCATATCCCCGACAACATGACGGAGCTAACGACAGCTATCCCTCCCTTGGACTACGCAGAGATTATCAAAAAACTAAGATCCTCTGCCGAGGAAAAGCCCTCCCTCATCCTCGTCACCCTCTCCGTCGCCTTTAATGCCGAGGGCACCTTGATGAGATGCTGCCTCCCCTACCGCTACGACGCAGCGCAAAAGCTCTATCACTATGATCACAGCTACCACCCCGAGGTAGAAGCCGTCATCCTCGTCAAGCTCCCCCTAGGCAGGCTGGATGCACACGACGATACACCCAGCGATGAGGCGAGCGATGAAAGCTCACCTCCCGAGCCCCCGCGTTAAAGGGTCGATAGCCCCTCGCGGAAGGTTCTATAGCGGAGCTCTGGCAAGAGCTGCTGGCGCATACGCGTCGTATCGCCATAATAAGACGCCTGCCCTATCTTGATAAAATCACGCGTCAGCGGACTACGGCAGCCCGTGAGCCACGAGCAGCACTCAAAGCCCAGAGCCGCCGCATTGATCATCCACAGCGGCATCACCCACGGCCGGCGCGTCTGCCAATGAGCCGTCGCCTCCGTCAAGAACTCCTGCAAGCTCTGCACCCCCTCATCGCCGAGGTGGTAGATACCCTGCACGCCCTCTTGAAGCAAGGCCGCCTTCGTCGCCGCCAAGAAATCCGCCGTAGAAATTAGGTGAATCATGGTCGGCTGCTTCCAGACCCCCAGCAAGCCATAGCGCGAGAAGAAGCGCGCTCCCTCTATCATCAAAATCCCGCGCCCATACACCATCCCGACGCGCAAGACCACGCCCTCGATACTCGGCTCCGCGAGCAGGAGCTTCTCCTCCTGCAGACGCGTCGCGGCATGCACCGAGCTGGGCTTGCCCTCCAGCGAGCCACGAGCAGGAGAATCCACAAAGCTCTCCCCCTCCACATGGGGGAAGCTCACGAGCACCACACGCCGCACCTGCGCCTTCGTCGCCGCAGCGAGGAGATTCTCAAAGTAGCCTACATTCGTACGCGGCAAGAACTTCTCAGGCCCGCCCTTAAAGAGCACCCCCGCAAAGTGAATCACCGTATCCACGCCCTCCAAGGCCTCCGCGAGAGAATCCCTCTCCCCCAGATCCACGCGAAAGACGCGCACATTCTCCGCCTCCCTGAGCTCCTGCGCCACCTCCTTGCGATGGATGAGCAGATGTAGC
>CAYJOV010000088.1:0-9988 GCA_964371905.1 uncultured Akkermansia sp.
ATGGTAGGCGTAGGCGCTGAACTCGCTGGGCTCGGATTCTCCTGTCCAGTAGGAGAAGGTCGCGCTATTGCCGATGCGTCGCTTCATGATCTCCGAGAGGATCTTACTGAGCGCACGGCTGCGCTCCTTCTCAGGTGCTAGCTTGGTGCCCGCTGCGCGGTGGAATGCCTCGGCAAAGATGTAGGGCACGCTGCGCGAGCTGAGCTGCTCGGTGCATCCGTAGGGATAGTCATGGAGCATGGCGACACTCTTCGTGTAGGCAGAGAGTGGGCTAGGGGAGAGCGTCAGGTTCAGCCTCGTCTGTGCCTCGTCATAGTCCATCTTGAGCCAGTTCTTCGCGTGAGCCTGTGTATTCGGATCAAGTACGACAAAGAGGCTTTCGCGGAGGAAGGGCGTGGCGGGGCGGATGACGAATTGCTCGGCCACGCCGTCCGTGAAGCGCTGGGGCTTATCCCCCATAGGCGTGACGGGCTCGACGCGCCACTCAAAGCGCACGGGACCAGTCTCACGCATATTCACGGTGAAGGGTATGGTGGTGGGCGCATTGCTGTTGAGCGTGATGGTCTGCACGGGGTTGATGACCTGAGCGGTGCTGCTCGCTTGGAGCTGGACCTTCCAGCTCACGTCCTTTTGGGCGCGTATGGCGGCGGGCAGCTCCTCGGGGAGCATGGTGAGCGTGACAGGCACTTGGACGAGGTCGCCCTTGCAGGCACTCAGGGGGGCTGAGGGCTCGAGCATGATGGGCTTGTTGACCTGATAATGTCCTGTCCCTGTGCCGAATTGCTCCGCACCGTGGGCGGCAACCGCGATGACTCGATAGCGTGTGAGAGTATCGGGATTGGTGACAGGGGTCTTGAAGCGTCCCTCGGCGTCCGTGACGACGTGTCCGAGCCAGATCGCGCAGGGGGCGAAGTTCTCACGCAGCTTGATGCTGGTATTGGGCTTGTCCGCCGCATTGGCTGAGCCAAAATACTCTTCATCACCTCCGCCACCGATGAAGATACCCTTGTTGCCGTACTCGCGCCACCTCGTATTCTCACTGAGCAGCTGTCCCAGCGAGCTATAGGAGCTCACCGCGTAGGGACGCCAGCCGTAGAACTTCTCGAGCGGATTGGGCATCGTGAAGCCCCCCGCTTGCAAGGTACCCTCATCCTCGGCATAGAGGACGACGGTCGCATGCGCTGCGGGTGTGCCCTTGGCGTTGAGTACCTGTCCGCTGACCTCACAGGTCTCACCAGGCAGCACGCTCTGCTGAGGCAGATCGAGCGCGACCTTGAGACGTTGGTCGGCGGGGTCTATATTGATCTTTGCTTTACCGACGAGGATTTTTACATTGGATTCCTTGCTATCCTTGATGCCATTGATGAGGATGACCTCGGCCATCATCTGGGGTGCATCACCCGCCTCGACGGTGAACTCAATGACGGGCTTGTCCTTGCTCACACGCTGGCGTATCTGGCGCAGGATGCCCTCGCGCTGGAGGGAGAGCAAGACCTCACCATCGAAGGGGGTCTGGAGGAGGAGGCGCACCTTGTCGCCCACCTTGTAGCTGTCCTGATCGGTGATGAGGGCGATCTCGTTTTCATTGGGACGCTCCCATACGCTGCCTCTCTCGGTCTTGCCCCAGACGTAGTGCTTGATCGCGCTGCGGAAGTCGCGGCCTGTGGCATCCTTCCCCGAGGCGGTGATTGTGTAGACACCAGGCTTGGTCGCGGGCACTCGGACGCTGCCCGCTCCGTGAGCATCGAGGAAGACAGTCTGCGAGGGCAGGACCTCATTCTCGGGGCTAAAGCGCAGCATCTGGTGCATCAGGCTGCCGTAGCGATAGGGATTGCTCGTTTCACGGCTCACCTCGATGGTGATAGGTCCGGGGGCGGCTGTGGCGATGCCCTTGTTATTCACCGAAAGCAAGTCGAGCTTGATGCCCTCCGCGCTGGCTTGGCTGTGAGCCTCGGGCTGGCGCAGGCCGATGTAGAGATCGGCGGGGTCTACCATCATCGTGGAGCCTGCGGAGAGGCTCTGCTCGTTGCCATTGGTCACGGTGACGGAACTGGTGATCTTTTGGCGGCGGGGGAAGCTGCCTTGGGGGCGGGGTAGGGAGACTGTGCCCTTACCGTCAGCATCGAGCACGGACTGATTATAGACCGCGTGACGCTCGCCCTCGGCCTCATCGGGCTGAAGCCAGAAGTAGGTATTATAGTAGCCCATGTCCTCCTCGCGATAATCGCCAAAGCGGTAGTCCTTGAGCCCTTCTGGGTAGAGATTGGTATCCACGGCAACGAGACTCCAGCGAGCCTTACCACCGGCGACTGGTGCACCGCTGAACTGCTGCGCATCAACCATCATCGTGACGATGGTTCCATCGGGGGAGACACCGAGGTCATCCTTGAGCTCAAACTCATTGCGGCGGAAATGCTGCACAGGAATCGTCAGATGAAATTGGCGATTCTCCTCCAGCGGCCCATAGATGATGGAGGAATCGCGCTCCATCATGTCAGAGTAGCTCTTCCTGCTCGTGATGCCCAGCGCCTTCATATCGGGGCTCGTGTAGCTCCTGTCGCTGGGGTTGACCGTTTCGAGATTGAGGCTGTATCTGCCTACCTCATCAGCATCATCGGGGATAGTGACGCTCAGCGCGAAGCTGCCGTCTTTTTCCAGCTTGACCTCATGCTTGCTGATGTCACTACCGTCCTTGATCAGGGTGGCGTTGAGCGAGGAGATATAATCGGGCGTGGGGATGCTCAGCTTGTTGCGCTGGAGCTGACGGAGGAAGCCCTTAACATGTACTGTCTCACCTGGGCGGTAGAGAGGTCTATCGGTGAAGAGGGAGGCGAGCACATAGGGGAAATTCTCCATGTCGAAGTCGGGACGCTCGTAGTAACTATTGTCCGTGTACTCATCTTGCTCCTCGGGCTCAAAGGCGACCGTGTAGGTATCATCCTTGGTACTGAGATGCAGGTAGGCAACATCTGCGGCCTTGTCTCCGATGACGCTCGCTAGATCGACGGTCGACCCCGCAGGGGAAATGTCCTGCTCATGCAGCAGCTTCGCATCCGCGCTATAGAAGCTGATGCGTGCCTGCTCTAGCTCCTTGCCTGTCGAGAGGCGGTAGCCGTAGAGGAAGATCTTGCGCTTCGCGTAGTCGCTCTTCCAGAGCAGCCCTAGATCGGTGACTTGTACGAGACCCTGAGTGACAACGATAGGGGTAGATTCATCGGATTCTTCCCTATACTTGTTGATGTCGGGCAGTGCCTCGCCAGAGATCTCGACGATGTAGAGCCCTGCCCCTGTATTGGGATAAAGAGGCTTATCCTTGAGCGAGAGAGTGACCTCGTCTGTGCCACTGGGTAGATCAAGCGTGCGCTCCTGAATGGGACCGAGTAACTCGGTGGGCACGAGTGAATGCACCTGCTTACTCGAGTCTTCATTATCTCTTGATTTGTAGGACTGATGGGCGATAGCACGAGCCGCATGTGACTTGCTGGTACGCTTCTGATTCTTCTTGTATTTTGAACCATACTCGGAGTAATAATTCTCAAAGGCGGCGATGACGCGCGCTGGGGTAGCGCCACGGTTGTCGTATTGCAAGACGCGTACACGAGGATTGGCGAGTAGTCCATAATTCACGTCAAACTCGCGCTTCCCTGTCAAAGAAAGACTCGAGAGCATAATATCGCTGGCGAGATGGGGTCGCTCGGGAGCGAGGCGTGTGGTCACCGACTTCTTTGTCTTAGGCTTGTCCATGGGACCTGCGAGCGTTTCAAGCTCGACGATGGCGGTCAGGCTACTCCGAGCGAGTCCTTTCTTGACGGTAAAGACCATGCCCGTGATCACATCCTTCTTTTCACCCGTAGGGAGTGTGGTTTGCTTGCGCAGCTTGTTGGTCTCCTCGACATCCAGCGTCACCTCCATGGCTTGCATGACATTATCGTCGATGTAAGCGTCAAGGGGGGTATCAAGACCGTCCTCATCCTCAGTATCTTCCTCTACAGTGCTCTTGTAGCTGAGCTTGCCAGATGGGGAGAAATCATAGACCTCTCCACCGGGGAAGTTTTGCAGCCACGTGATGGAGGGTAAGAGCTGCTCCAATGACTGGGATACCATCACAGGAGTCTCAAAACTCAGCGTCACCTTGTAGAGCCCCGAGTCAATATGCTTATTCTCTATAGAATAACCGCGTGTGGGAAAAGTCATCGTACCAGCACGGAGGTCACCATAGGCTTGAGCTTTCTCGTCGTAGTCTCCCAGACCGGGAAGGAGAAGCTCCATGGGTGACGTGTTGCCTGCGGCCTTATAATCATAGGGTTCGGCGAGCCAGAGATGAGGGATGAGCTGGGTGGGGGGGAGCTTGGCGAATTCCGCCCATTCCTCGTCATCCATGCGTATGAATCTATCCTCGGCCATATCCTTATACATCAGTGCATCGGCGACCGTCGCTTGACGGATCTTGGCGGGGATGCGGATATTCTCTTCTTTTTTCGTTGAGCGGTAGTAGGCCGAGGCTATAGCTGTCTTAAAGGGCTGCTCCCAAAGTCCTAGGTCATTTGTTCTAAAGAAAATGGGGTAAAAGGGCTCGCAATTCCAATCATGAGAGAGATCCATCTCGCCCTGAGAGCGAATTGTGCCCTGCTGCACGCCTGTGGGTGTATTCACCGAGATTTGGTAGCCTTGGCGGGGATGGGGATCCTCCATCAGGGTGATCTCGAGCTCGGTGGGGCTCAGCCATTTGCTCTTGAAAGAGAGGGCGGGGGCAACGCTGACGAGCCCATCAACGGCGGGCTTGCCTACGTATTCTTTGCCTATGATGGGGGTCTCGAAGGTGAGCTTAAAGGAGAGGTCCTTCTCCAGATTGTAATGCCCGCTCTCTACTTTCATTGCCAATGAGTTGAGAGGTGAGGCGACGAGCGTTGTCGTGAGGATGAGAGGTAAATATTTCATAACAAAGGGTCAACTTCCATAAGCATAATAACAAGCGCTATGCACGCACGCAATAAAAAAGAATAGCATACTCACGCTTTTATCTCTAACTATTTTTTTCTTTAGCTCAGCTGGCTCAATTTGTGAGCAATTTCGAACATAGATACATTGATTATCACGGGAGATGCATTCTTGACACACCGTGCTCTTTGTGCTATCGTAGCTCGACCAACCTAATCAATTTCAATGTTTCCCATTATCTCGGCTATTATTGAGCGAAGCGGTGCTAGTAAAATAACCAAACGTCTCGAAGGAGACTCACGCTTGATGACCGTATTTGCTATCCTCTGTGCCGTTGCTATTTGTGCCTTAGCAACCTCCTACACGGAC
Source organism: uncultured Akkermansia sp. (assembly GCA_964371905.1). Classification (GTDB taxonomy): domain Bacteria; phylum Verrucomicrobiota; class Verrucomicrobiia; order Verrucomicrobiales; family Akkermansiaceae; genus Akkermansia. The sequence goes on from CAYJOV010000088.1 coordinate 5,308, forward strand.
AATCATCACTCTCAGCTCTTTCGTATCATCTGGATAAGTATCTGCACCTGCTCACTTATTCTACTCTATCGTAGTGGCATCTATGCTGCCGAGATGAGTACTAGTCGTAGTCTGCTGACGATACTCGCCGTATTGACCCAACTCATAGGCATTCAGAGCCTTCAATCACTGCCTGGTCCTGGGCTGATCGTTCTGCCCGCTCAGGAGGGATTGCTCTTTCTGCTCTTTCCATGGATGCTTGCCCCGGGCATCACCTCGGTGCTTATTGGACGACGTATGGGGATGTTTACAGCCTTGGCGGTGTCACTGCTAGGGATGGCACTCTTTCCTGACAATACGCAGCCTATCACACTGGCCTCCTTCATGGCAATTAGCCTTCTAGCTGGGGCTCTCAGTGCTCATCTCTGCGGGCGTGTGCATAAGAGAGAGCATATTCTCTACGCTGGCTTTATGGTTGGCATCGCCGTTTTTATAGCATCTCTGTTCATGGGGTTGCTCTACAATGGATTAAACGAATTGCAGACTGGGGTCAACGTGCGCTGGCTAGGCACAGAGTTTCTACTAGCTGTAGGGATGAGCTTCTTTTATGCCGTGCTCATCAGTGGCTTTATGCCCATACTAGAGCGCATTTTCAATCTATGCACGCCTATCACATGGCTGGAGCTAGGTGATATGAATCACAGCCTGCTCAAAAATTTGCAACTCAATGCACCAGGTACCTTCCATCACAGCCTACTCGTTTCACGTCTCTCCGAAGCTGCTGCAGAGCGCATTGGTGCGAATGCCACCCACGCCTCCGTCTGCGCTCTCTTTCACGACATAGGCAAGTTGAAGAATCCTCACTGCTTTTCTGAAAATATCAGCAATGATATGGTCAATCCCCACGACGCTCTCACCCCTGAGATCAGCGCGCGTATCATCACAGCGCATGTCACCCATGGCGTAGAGATGGCTATCGAGCAGCGACTCAATAGCCGTATCATTGACTGCATACGCGAGCATCATGGTGTCACAACAGCCTACTTTTTCTACAGCAAGGCTCTCCAACGCTACACCGCCGACCTCAAGCGTTTTGAGCTCGGGCAGATAGACACAGAGCCCACCGCCGTAAACAAGCTCGATTTTGCCTACGCAGGGCCCATCCCCCAATCACGTGAATCAGGTATAGTCAGTATGGCCGATGCGGTCGAGAGTGCCACACGCTCCCTCAAATCGCCGAGCGAAGATGATATTATCGCGATGATTGATAATATTTTTAAGGGGCGCATGATAGATGGACATCTTAATGATAGCGGGCTCACACTGGGTGAGCTGCATCAAATGAAAGAAAGTTTTCATCAGACAATAAAATCGGTTTTTCACAACCGCATTGCCTACCCCAAGCCACTTGAGATCCCTCACACGAGTTCATCGACTACCGATACGCAAAGCCCATCAAGTGCAGCGAGCGCAACACAGCAGCCATCATGAGTAAGAGTCAATGGCGAAGCATAGGGCTGATCCTCTCCTTTGCTCTAGGCTTCACCTTTCATGAGCAGCTGGCAGCTCTACGAGGCATCACGCCTTACAGCATCGCGGTGATGCTCTTTTTGAGCTTCATTGGGATAGAAAAGCAGAAATTGCGCCCCGAGCGCAGTCACATTGCGCTCCTCCTGCTCCTCCAGCTCAGCTGGATCATTGCCTGGGGTATTCCCTACCTACTCGGCTATCCCATCCTTGCGGAGAGTCTGTTTTTCTGCGCTGCCGCCCCCATCGCCACCGCGAGCCCCGTCATCATGTCGCTCATGCGCGGGCGCGTCGAGTACATCACTACAGCGATGCTGCTCAGCCACCTCGCCTTTGTCCTCGTTATTCCCTTGATCTTGCCGCTTGTACTAGATGCGCAGCAGACGAGCTACTGGGAGCTCATGGGGATGATTCTACGACAATTCGCCTTCCTGCTGCTGCTTCCCAGTATGATCGTCATCCTCACGCGCTACATCATCCCTAGTAGCAAGCAATGGGGGAAGGCATGCGGCTCATTCTCGCTCATGCTCTGGATGTTTAATCTTACCATCATCTCTGCTGCGGGGCTGAGCAATATTTTATCCATGAAGCTCACATGGAGTGATGTCTATCCATTAGCACTAGGGGCAGCTTTAGTCTGTGTGACCAGTTTTCTGCTAGGATACCGCCTCGGGCGTCCGCACCTGTGCAAGGAGTTCTCGCAGGGCTTAGGGCAAAAGAACAATATCCTCACCCTCTTCATCGCCAGCCAATCCTACGCTCATCCTTTGGCCTATGTCGCCCCTGCCTTTTATGTGATCTTTCACAACATTGCCAACGCCATTCAAATCATGCTTGCGGCGAGGCGCGAAAAATCCCTAAAAGGTTAGCAATTAGCCTGTTTAACCCGTTTCGTGTGCTGTGTAAGACTTATTTTACAAGTATTTTTAATTAAATATAGTGGTTGACATTTTCAAATTAATAGTTAATATTAAATGTATGAAACGCACCATTATTCTCTCCCTTCTGGCGTGTCAGTCATTATTTGCTGCAATCTATGACTCGGATACCCAGACTGTATCCAATGACTTATTCGTCATGAAATTCCAAGACACAAGCAGCTGGGATACTAGTAAAGTCCTAATGAATGAGCTTGTCTCTATATCAAGTGCCTGTATTGATTACTGGGAGGGCCTGCTGAAAGATAATTATTCACTAAGTGCTAATAACCGCATTACATTCACGCTTAATTTTAAAGCCGAATCTGGCACACATCTTGGTGTAGCTACAACCTATAGCTCAGTAAACACAAAATACACATCTGGCTTAGCCAATGATGCTTACTATGGGTATACCAACGCCAGCAACGGTGTAAAGTACAATACTATCGCGACCTCTGTGAATAAGCTCTTTAATAATCAATTATACAGTAGCTCATCCAATGATTTTGAAATCACAATGAATAGTAATTATGATTTCTACTATGGTGCAGAGACCTCCTTCACCAATTATGATTTCCATTCTATTCTCCTTCATGAGATGACCCATGGCATGGGCTTTAGCAGCTCGGTTTTTAGAGGGACGGATAGTTTCGCGCTTAATGAGCTAGAAGCTAGTTCTGGTACTGCCTTAGTAGATATTAATGGAAATGCTATTTACGAGATTTCACTCTATGACACTCTCATTCTCGAGAATCTCGATGATCATGACCCTACCCAACTTACCTTAGGAAGCACCGTCTCTTTAGGTGACTCTGGACTTACCATATACAACCCGAGCGAATATAAGTCAGGCTCGAGCTTCTCTCATATCGACGAAGCGAGTGATCCTGATGCACTTATGAACTTTTCCATAGCAAAGGGAGTCGTCAAGCGAGAATTATCCGCTCTTGAGCTCGATCTTTATCAGCAAATGGGCTTTGAGATTGCAGCCACTATACCAGAACCAAGCAGCGCCTTCTTCATCCTCACGCTCCTGCCAGTCATGGCTAGCCGTCGCCGCCGCGCGGCTTGAAGAGCTGGACGAGGCAAGGGTAGGAGTATTCTCGCGAATAGCTCAATACCTTAGCCCTTATAAGAAGGATTCCTATTATTACGTTGTCAGGAGTTAATGCAGCAACGGGCAGTCAAAGGAATCATGTGATGCGGGTACTCTGCATTCTAAAATGAGGTAGGCCGCATCCATACCAAACAACGCTACCGACTGTGTGTTTGGCTTCATCATAGAGGTGAGCATAAATCTCTTCTCAGATACAATACAGCCTCTCGTGTAAGACACGAGAGGCTGTATTGATTCTTTTCTAAGCCGTGCTAGAGCAGCGCTTACGCGCGAGTGCGGCGGCGGCGTCCGAGCAGTCCGCCAAGTGCTACGAGGCTCAGTGTGACGCTGCTAGGCTCGGGAACCAGAACGAATAGGATACCACCATCGTAATCATGAGCGGCATTCACTGTTAGAGATACACCCTTTATATTGATCGTCACAGACTCTTCAATATTGAATCCAGCGGCGAATACGTCGGTAGAGATGCCCTCATAGTCTTTGAGCAAGAGAGCTCTGCCATGTAATGCACGCATGAATTCATCAAGTGTGGCTTCTTCATTGATAGGGTACACATTCAGAGTCAGGCTACCAGCAATACTGTTGATATCAGCCTTTGCTGAAACGGTGATATAATTATACGACTCACCGTTCACCGTAGCTTGAGCTGTCTCGCCTGTACTTGTGAACTCAATGGTACCACTCTCCATCGCAATGGACTGTCCATTGATCTCCGAGTTCACACCCAGAGTGACATGCTGCAATCGAGCATCCACATTTAGAGATCCTCTTAGAGTACCTGAATCCTTGATTGTTAGTATACTATCTATTGTAACACCTGCCTGAACATGCAGAACACCTACATTATCCACGGTTATGTCATTGCTCAGCTTGCCCGCTTGCAGATTCATATAGCCCTCATCCGTTACGAGGATATTGTTGTCCCCGACACCGAGTGAGTCTGCGCGCTCGGCCTGCACGTGCGCTTGATTAAAGACAGTCAGGTTGACACGACTGAGCATCGAGCTGGGCGTGGCGGAGCGAGTATTGTTGTTGTCGCCCAAGCGGAGCTCTCCACCATAGACGTTGACACTCTGATCGGAGACGTGACCATTGAACTCGACTCTTGAGAACGACTCTAGATCCTCTGTACTGAGAC
>CAYJOV010000089.1:0-9910 GCA_964371905.1 uncultured Akkermansia sp.
TCTGGATCGAGCAGATCGCCCCCCAGCTCTGCAAGTACCACGCCTACGACCCCCACTGGGATGAGACCACAGGTCAAGTCTATGCCAAAGAACGCGTGAACTGCGGCGGCCTCACCATCATCGACGGCCGGCGCATCAGCTACGCGCGCGTCAACCCCGCCGCTGCCCGCGAAATCCTCATCCGCGACGCCATCCTCGACGACAAGCTCAAGGACAAGAACGCCCCCTACCTGCGCCACCTCCGCAAGATGAAAGAAGAGGTCAAGGACATCGAGGCCAAGCTACGCCGCCGCCACCTCCTCTGGTGCAGCGAAGGCGTCTTTGCCTTCTTCCACCGCATCCTCCCCCCCGACATCACCAGCGCCAAGGCCCTGCAACGCTGGCGCGACCGCGAGGAGAAGAAGAACAAGAAAATCCTCTTCATCCCCCGCGACGAATGCGTCTACCCAGGGGAAGACAACGTCCCCAAGGAATTCTACCCCGACGAGGTCCACACCGCCAGCGATCCCGAGACACGCTACCCCGTCTACTACAACCACGACCCTGGTGCCCCCGACGACGGCATCACCTTTGGCGTGCACATCGACCAGCTCGCCGACTTCCCCGACTACCTGCTCGGCTGGAATATCCCCGCCCACCTCCAGCACCGCGCCGAGATCCTGCTGCGCCTCCTGCCCAAGGATGTGCGTCTCTTTATCCAGCCCCTCGGGCAGACCGCCGAGGACTTCGCCGAGCACTGGTATGACCGCGCCCCCGATAGACCCATCGAGCAGGCGCTCGCCGAGTTCGTCATGCAGCGCACCGGTGGGGAAAAGCTCTGCCACGCGCGCCAATTCGAGGGTGCGCCTAGCTTCTCCCAAAAGCTTCTCCCAGAAAACGTCACCAAGATCTGGGTCTACGATGAAAAGAACAAAGAACTCGCCTTCGGCAGCGACATCGCCGCCCTCCGCGACAAGCTACAAAGCTACGGTCAACGCCGCTTCGAAAAGCAAGCCGCCCGCGAGCAGAAAAAGCACTTCTCCGACAGTCCCATGACACGCTGGGACTGCGGTGAGCTCCCCATCCAGCTCCCCGTCGGTGCCGCCATCGGCTATCCCGCCCTCTGCGAGGAAAGCGAGCGCGCCGTCAAGGTGCAGGTCTTCACCGACCCCACCGAGGCCGCCCTTGCGCATCGCCAAGGCATCATACGCCTCGCCCTGCTGCGCCACGGCGATTTTGTCAACCACTTCCGCAAATCGCAAAAACTCCCCATCCACGACATGGAAGAGCGCATGGCACTGAGCACCCTAGGGAGCAACCCCAAGGCCAACATCCCCGAGCTCATCAGCTGCGCCATGGAGGGAGCCATGCACCTCGGCAGCCATCCCATCCTTATGGGCGAGACCAAGCTCCCCCGCAGTGCCGAAGAATTCGACCGCTCCTGCCTCCTGCTCCGTGAGAAGCTCTACGACATGCTCAAAGGCCCTCTTGCGCGCCTCTGGACACGCCTCGTCGAGACAGACAAAGCCTTACGCCTCTACACCCTCACCGCAGGGACAGAGCGTTTCGGCGCGCCCATCGCCGAGGAGCTCCAGCGCCAGTGGCACTTCCTCACCCGCCCGCACTACCTCAGCAGTGCTGGCTACGGACGACTCAACGACCTCGATCGCTACCTACGCGGCATCCTTGAGCGACTCAAGCGCATCAAGGAGCAACCCGCCGCCCGCGAGCTCGACCGCATTCAGCAGCTCAACGACGCTATAGGTTACTACTACAGCCTCCCCGAGCTCATCGCGAATCGCGACAAGGGCAAGCCCATCCCCCCCGTCCTTCTCGCCTACGGCTACATGATCGAAGAGTACCGCCTGAGCCTCTTTGCCCCTGCACTGGCTATAAAGGGGCGTGCCTCTGCGAAAAAACTCGCCGATAGCCGCCCCTTTTAGTTGTCATTTTGCCAGGCTCTTTGATGGGTCAAGTGCTTATCGAATTCGATAAGCATTCTAATCTTGTATTTTGTTCAAAATTTAAAAAAAATAAAGTTGCTCAGGAGACTTAAAATATGCTTGTTATTTTTTGTTTTCGTGTTAGGTTTTAATCATACCCATTTTATATAATTATATGAAAAATTTTTATAAATTACAGTCGTTGTTTCTCTCTTGTGGTTTGTTATACGGAATTGTAAATGAAGCACATGCGCAGCGTACAGCCATGGGCTACGCAGGTACTTCACGACCCACTGATGGAAAAATCGTGGCGACCAATGATAGCCTACCCCAGCTTGTTGCACAAGAAATCGCCAAGCAAGGTCCCAATGCGAACCTGAACCACATTGATGTAAGCCAAGTAAGCTACTTTGGGCAGCTTTTCAAAGATAAAATCTTCAACGGCGATATCTCGAAGTGGGATGTCAGCAATGGAGACAATCTAGGTGAGATGTTCCGCAATTGCTCCTTCAACGGCGATATTTCGAATTGGAATGTGAGCAAGGCGACGAACATGGGCGAGATGTTCATGGATTCCAAGTTCAACGGCGACATCTCGAAATGGGACGTGGGCAACGTGCGTGGCATGATACGCATGTTTGAGAGATCGCCCTTCAATCGCGATATTTCGAAGTGGAATGTCAGCAAGGTGACGAATATGGGAGCGATGTTTTCAAACACACCTTTTAATCAAGATATTTCCAAATGGGATGTGAGTAATGTGTGGGCCATGGATTACATGTTTGCGGGCACTCCCTTTAATCAGGATATCTCCGCGTGGACTCCCTACTCTCTCGAAAACATGAACTACATGTTTGCTGGAGGGAAATTCCTAGGTGACATCTCCTCGTGGCCGATCGGGCCCAAAGTTCGAAATAATGAGGTATTCCAAGGAATCGATCGCTCCAAGGTCGTGAGCAAGCCTGTCAATAATGATGCGCTCAAGAAAATGGCCTTAAAGCCCGTGAAGGCGACCAATGAGACACTGCCTTCGCTCATACGTAGACAGATCGCTCTCTTTGGCAACAAGGCTGACCTGAACCACATTGATGTGAGTGAAGTCACAGGGATGGGGCGACTTTTTGAGGGGAGCGACTTCAACGGCGATATCTCCAAGTGGGACGTGAGTCGTGTGGGCAGCATGAGCGAGATGTTCAAGAATTCGAAGTTCAACGGTGACATCTCCAAGTGGAATGTGGGCTCTGTGTGGAATATGAATGAGATGTTTCAGGGCTCCGTCTTCAACGGGGATATCTCGAAGTGGGACGTTCGCAATCTGGGGACATGCTTCCATATGTTCCAAGACTCACAATTTAACGGTGATATTTCTGAGTGGCACCTTGTGCGCGTGCATGACATGAACCACATGTTTAGAAACTCCAAGTTCATGGGCGACATCTCCTCATGGAATATTGCCCACGTCGGCAAGCGTAACGGCTTGTTTGAAAACGTCGATCGCCCAGCAGATTATACCATCGCACCTCCCGGTAGCAAGAAGAAGCCTAAGAATGGCTCCACAGCCAGCGCGAATAACACGCGCGACAAGGCTGAAAAACCCGCACCAAGACCCATCGCGCCGAAGGAAGATCCCATCCAAGCTACCAATGAGAACATCGCTATGATCGTCTCTCGCGAGATTGCGAGATTAGGGAATAATGCCGATCTGAACCATGTGAAGGTCTCTCGTGTCACCAACATGAATGGGCTCTTTGCCAATAGTGCCTTCAATGGGGATATCTCTGAGTGGGATGTACGCCGTGTCGTCACGATGGATCGCATGTTTGACGGAGCTTCCTTCAATGGAGACATTTCGAAGTGGAAGCTCGCCAGCCTGCGCAACATGGGAGGCATGTTCCGCAACGCTCGTTTTAATCGCGATATCTCGAAGTGGAATGTCTCGAAAGTCGAGTACATGAACTCCCTCTTTGAAGGAACAACCTTTAATGGTAATATATCCGCATGGAATGTCTCACGCGTGAAGGACATGTCCTATATGTTCAAGAACGCTACCTTCAACAAGAGCATCGCGAGGTGGGATGTCTCACGCGTCACGACCATGTACGCCATGTTCTGCAACGCTGCCTACAACAAGTCTCTGGCAGGATGGGACGTAGGAAGCGTGCGTGATATGACCTATATGTTCCAGCATTCGTCATTCAACCAAGACATCTCAGCTTGGAATGTGAGTAATGTCGTCAATATGGGCTACATGTTCCATCGCAGCAAGTTTAAGGGGAATCTCTCGCGCTGGAATGTCCGTCGTGTGGAGAACATGGACTCTATGTTCGCCGACTCGCCGTTCAACGGAGATATTTCGCGTTGGAATGTGGCGAATGTTCAGAATATGAACCATATGTTCGCAGGTTCCCACTTCTCGAAGGACATCAGCAAGTGGAAGATATCTCCCCGTGCTAGCAAGATCGACATGTTCAAGGGGGTGAAGTTTCAGTCAGAATGATTGATCTGATTATTCGATAGCACTATTTTGCTCGTGCCATGCATGGCTGCGCCTTTTGAAATCAAAGGCGCAGCCCTAGCAGTGAAAAGGGAAGTATCCATTGACCTCGTTTGTCTTGCGATAGCCCTTTGTTCGAGGTGACACAATAAGCATTCCCTCTTCATCATGGGATGCTCCTGAATCATGATAGAACACGTAGAATTTGTTGAAATACATTTTTCATTGGACATTGAGTAAGCAATAGCCTATACTCACTAGCAATACATGCTCTCCCTCGCCTATAGAAGTCAAAAATCCCTCATCACTCACCTCGCAGGACAGATCCTCGCCCTCTCCAGTGAGATAGCTGAGGGCAGCCTTGTCGAGCAGGAAAAAAGGCTTGAAGAGACAGTTAATGCTTTGACACACAATAGGCGCGTCCTGTTGCTTGGACGCGAGAATAGCGGGAAGTCCACCCTGCTGCATGCCCTCATTGACGAGCCCCTCATCCCGCAGGTCATCTCGCGCGAGCGCGTCATCCGCTGGCGCACCACGGCGAGTGAGCGTGAGAGCACACCCGCGCGCTACCTCATGCGCGACGATCTGGCGGGTCTTGAGTTCATCGACACCACCGATCATCTCCTCACGGGCGTCGTCGAGCGACTCCCCGAGCTCGTCGCACAGAGCGATATCGCCATTGCCGTCGTCAATAGCCGCGATATAGAAGAAGCCGACTTTTGGACCATGCTACGCGATATGCAGGCGCTAGAGACGCGCTGCCAATTCGCCATCGTCCCCACGCATATTGACCTCCTTGATGCCAAGCAGAGCCTGCGCCTCAAGGGCGCGATCCAAGACGGTACGCATGATTACCTCAGAGAGCCCATCCCCTACTTCCCGCTCGACGCGCGAGAAGACAGCGACGAGCTCACGCGCCTCAGTGCCTACGTGCAAGGAGTCCTCGACGGAGAGCAGGGCATGCGCCGCGATCTCGTCGAGGCTGCTGATGCCTGCCAAGAGCTGCTGCAAAAGCACGCGCAGGTCCTGCAGGCACGCCAAGCCGCGCGTAGTGCTGACACAGGCTTTTTGCGCAGCGTCGATGAGGAGATCAACCGCTTCCAAGAGCGACAGCTCGCCGGTGTCGAGACCCTTATCGAGAACTATGTCAACGATCTCCAAGAGATCTCCGAGGACATCGAGGCCGAGCTCACCGGCTACTTCGGCAGCCTCTTTATCCCCACCGACCTGCTCGTCTATGAGCGCGTCGCCCCCGAGATCGAGAGTGACTACTATCTCCAGCTCAATTCTGCGCTGCTGGAGCGTCAGAAAGAATCCGACCAGCAATTCATCCTCGCCTGCAAGAGTCACTGGACGAGCGTCGAGGAGCGCATGCGAGACACCCTCCATTGCAGCATTAGTAGCTTCCAGTCGGGCAAATTGCTCCTTGAGCTAGGCGAGCTCCATCGCCAGCTCTTCCACACCGTGCATGAGACGCTGCAAAAGAATCAATTCCGCCACAAGGTGCACTCCATGCTCACGCCCCTGATAGGCAAGATCTACCCCCTCTTTATCCTCATCTGCCTGATGACCGCCGTCGCGGGGAGCTTGGGCTTTTATGAGTACCACTTCTTTGGCCTGCTCTGCCTGATTGCTGCGGGGTTCTTCTGGCTGCTGGCATCCCTCGTGCAGCACCTCAGTATACGGACGGCGAGCAAGGCGCTCAAGACGCTGCTCGTCGAGGTGAATCACAGCGTCAGCCAGCCCCTTGCCTCCGCTCTCGGTGAGCTCATCCTCTCGCGCGTCGCCGCCTACCGCCAGCTCTACAAAGAGCCGCGCGAGCTGCTCGTCGAGCAGGAGAAAATGCTCATCCCCCTCACACAGCAGCAGCGCAAGCTCTACCAGCAGTTCTGCGCCCTGCGCCGTATGTTCTGATCATGCGTCCCCTCAGATGCGTGCTGCTTTGAGGCACAAAAAGAGAGAGCTCATCGTTGAGCTCTCTGTGTGGTGTCTGTAGCTTGTAATGACGGGGGAGTCACGCCTTAATCTAGGCTGCCTCCACGATGTAGGGTACGCTCTAGTGCATGGGGGCGGAGAATAATACTTTTACATCAGGAATTGTGACTTCACTTTCTTCCATATAGGGATCATCTAAAGTTATTCTCACTGTAGCTGTAGCAGTCCTTGGGTCGATAAATGTTAGGGCAAGGTTAAGTGTACGTGTACCTGTGTTGCCGCTATGTTCATCGCTAAATTCCTCCATTATTTCCAGCTCTGCTTGAGCTGAATTCGTAGTCGCTAAGGTGATCCATTTAAAAGACGCAGCCGTTATGATGTAGTCATCTAGGAACATCGTTGTTGTAAAAGTCCCTTCATTTTCAGTGGTGGGCACCATGTCGAATTCAGGGTAACTTCCGTCATAAGTATATTCCCCTTCTTCACCTTCTAGCATGAGTGTCATGGTATAAGGCTCAAGCAAATTGGCGGGAGCTTCTGAGCTAGTGCTACCGTTGGGGCATGAAGTGAGGGTGAGGGTGCTCATGCAGATAGCTGCAATGAGGGCGTATTTAATGAGTTGTGATTTTTTCATATAGATGTATGCTCTGTTGAGTATGAGGGTAGCGATCATCATAACATAGATAGAGCAGGCTACAAGCTTTTTGAATGCGCGTAGCTAACAAAAATAGGGGTGTAGCTCTAGGGGAAAATGCCGCAAAACTCCAAGAATACAAAATGAAGACTTGTCGGCAGTATTACGATCCTGTAAAGTAGAGGACGAATAACCGTATAGCAGATATGAAAAAAATCATTCACATCACATTCCTCTTGCTCGCTGGCATCGCGCTGGCCATTTACTTTTATCTACCACGAGCCAGCACCAGTGAGCTCATGATCGCCAAGCTTGATGTGCCAGAATCCCAAACATGGAAGATGGGCTTGGGAGACATGGATCTCGCATCGAGCAGTGAAGGCGGGATGTATCTGATGAAGTCTCTGAGTGGTGGCTTCGAAGTCACCTTGACCCCAGAGGGGGAGGGGGCACGTCTGAGTGTGCAGCCTACATCGGAGGCAACGCTCGATCATCCCCCCGCCTTTATCTCCGGTATCTCTTATGATCTGCGCCGACAGGATGATCTGAAAATCAAACACTCGGATGGGCATGTGAGTGTGCACCCACGCTTTGAGCTCATCGTTGAGGTGACCATCATCGAGAGGTTCGTTTTGCCACACAAGCTACGCTATGTGTGGAATCTGATGTATGATAGCGACAACAAGCAGCTGGGCCAGCTCAGTAGCGGTGGACTGAGTGTAGAAAAAAGCTACCGCAACTTCCCCTTGGCTCATCTCGTTAGCAAGAGCGACTATATCCAAGGTGAAAAGCTCACAGAAGTATGCCTGACTCGCTCGGTGGATGAGGCGGGCAAGCTCGTGCCCCAGAGTCCCCAGCAGCCTTGCGTCTCATCGCGTGTCGCCCCGCTTCGCATGGAAGGGCGAGCGAGCTACTCCAAGAATTGGTGTGGACTGGTGCGGGATTATTATCGTGCCTACTCTAAGCAGCCTGAGGCATCCCCCGTCGCGCTCCTAGGAGAATTAACGACGAGAGCGGGGGGAGTACTCGAAGATATTCGTGTTCTAGGTTCCTTAAAGACTCGACTGCGTGCCGCGGTGCAGCATGGCACGCCCGCGCGTCTCCTGACCCTCGCATGGAGGAAGACGAGTCAGATCAATCCTGACAAGGAAGCGGCACTGCGCCTCTCAGAGGATGGCGAGAAGCTGCGCTACAGCTACGCGGCTCCCCTGCTCGGCTCGGACGTACGCCTTCCGCTCATGAGTATGAGTATGAATGTTCCGCGTGAGGATAGCGACGATGATCGATGCCGAGTGACGCGTCAGGCTTGGAACGCGGTTCCCGCCTCATGGGGATGGAAGGGCGTGAAGCGCGTCTACTCTCAGACGCTCATTTTCGAACGTTATCAGGTGTCCTCCTTGGTGGCGACATCCGAGTGGAAATGGGAGACCGCCCGCCTCCATATCATCACAGCATTTGAGGATGAGAAGGGGCAGATCTATGAGCTGACCTGGGTGCCTGAGCCCTAATATTATTGAGAGCTAAATCGTGATCTCGTAGAGCTCGAGCTCAAGCGCGTGCCCCTTCTCCGTGAAGAGCTGCTTATCCTTCTCGATGAGCAGGCCCTGAAAGGAGAGGGGGATTTTTTTGCTCACCGTATTGCGCCAATTCTGAATACAGCGTAGCTAATAAAGTAGGGATGTAGCTCTAGGGGAAAATGACGCCAAAGCCTCACAATCCAAAATGAAGACTTGAGAGCAGCATCCTGATCATGTAGAGTAGAGCTAGAATAACTGTATGGCAGACATGGAAAAAATCATTCTCTCAACATTCCTCTTGCTCGTGGGCATCGCGCTGGGCATTTTCTTTGATCTGCCTCGAGTCAGCACCCGTGAGCTCGTGATCGCCAAGCTCGATGTGCCAGAACCTCAAACATGGGAGACGGAGTTGGGAATTGGGGTAGGAACATCTAGCAGAGAAGGCGGGTTGTATCTGGATAAGTCTCTGGGTGGTGGCTTCCGAGTCACCTTGACCCCAGAGGGGGAGGGGGCACGTCTGAGTGTGCAGCCTACGTCCAAGGCTGAGCTCGACCACTTCCCCGCCTTTCTCTCCTCTATTTCCTATGATTTTCGCCGACTGGATGATCTGAAAATCAAACACTCGGATGGGCATGTGAGTGTGCACCTGCGCTTTGAGCTCATCGTTGAGGTGACCGTCATCGAGAGATTAGTTTCACCGCACAAGCTACGCTATGTGTGGGATCTGATGTATGATAGCGACAACAAGCAGTTCGGTAAGCTCGGTGTTGGAGGCTTGTGGGCAGAAGACAGCTATCGCAGCTATCGCAGCCTCCCCTTGGCTCATCTCGTCACCAAGTGCGACTTTATCCCGAGTGAAGAGCTCACAGAAGTATGCCTGACTCGCTCGGTGGATGAGGCGGGCAAGGTCGTGCCACAGAGTCCCCTGCAGCCCTGTGTCTCATCGCGTGTCGCCCTCCTTCGCGTAGAGGGGGATGCGTCCCACCCGTGGCATTGGGATCAATTGGTGCGGGATTATTATCGTGCCTCCCATAGCCAGCCTGAGGCATCGCCCGTTGCGCTCTTAGGAGAATTAACGGCGAGAGAAGGGGGTGTTCTCGAAGATGTTGATATCAGTGGTGAGACTCGACTGCGTGCCGCGATGCTGCATGGCAGCCCCGCGCGCCTCCTGACCCTCGCATGGAGGAAGACGAGTCAGATCAATCCTGACAAGGAAGCGGCACTGCGCCTCTCAGAGGATGGCGAGAAGCTGCGCTACAGCTACGCGGCTCCCCTGCTCGGCTCGGACGTACGCCTTCCGCTCATGAGTATGAGTATGAATGTTCCGCGTGAGGATAGCGACGATGATCGATGCCGAGTGACGCGTCAGGCTTGGAACGCGGTTCCCGCCTCATGGGGATGGAAGGGC
>CAYJOV010000090.1:0-9736 GCA_964371905.1 uncultured Akkermansia sp.
CTGAGTGGCTTTTCGGGCTTTTTCTTTGGCTGCCTTTGGGGTACTATGGGGCTATGGAGATTTCTATCATTGTCGCGGGTAAGCCCGCTCTTGCTTATGCGAAGGAAGGAGTAGCTTTTTTTCAGCAGCGTCTGAGGCCTCTGGGTAAGGTGTCTCTTCAGTATTTGAAGGCGGGCAGCTCCGAGGAGGTCTCGGCACGTCTGCTCGCGGCGAGTCAGGGGGCTCTTCGCATCGTGATGGATGAGCGCGGTGAGCAGTGGCCCACGCGTACGTGGGAGTCGCATGTCAAGAAGTGGCAGCTGCACTCGGTCAAGCGCGTCGCCTTCCTCATCGGGGCGGCTGATGGGCATACGGCGGAGCTGCGCGAGAAGGCGGATGTGCTGCTCTGTCTAGGCAAGCAGACGATGCAGCATGAGCTGGCCTTGCTCGTGCTCTTGGAGCAGATTTATCGCGTGCATACGCTACTCGCTGGTGCTCCTTATCATCGAGATTAGAGTGCGGGCGTATTTTTTTGTGCCGTGATGAGGCTGAGCATGGCTTGCATTTTTTGCTCGGTTTCATCGAGCTCGTCCTCGAGACATGAGTCGCTCATGATGCCGCCGCCCGCGTAGAGACGGCAGTGTTGCTCAAAGATTTGCATGCAGCGCAGGCAGACATAGAGTGCTGTGCCGCCGCTGGGGTCGTAGTGCCCCAGATAGCCCGTGTAGTAGCCTCGCTCAATGTCGGGGTGGGCTTGGAGGAAGGCTTTGGCCTCCTCGCAGGGGTAGCCTGCCACGGCGGGCGTGGGAGAGAGTCGTGCCAGTAGCGCAGCTGCATTGTCGGGCTGCATGCGGAGGCTGTAGTGGGTGCTGAGGTGCTCGAGCTCGCCTGTGCGTAGGGTGCGCGTGGGACTTTCGCTGTAGTCGAGCTGGAGGCTGCGCAGCACTTCGCGTATGTGCTTGCTGACGTAGTGCTGCTCGGCGAGGTTTTTTTCACTCCACTGCTCGCCACGCTTTTGTGTACCCGCGAGAGCCTGTGTCTGCCAGTTGTGCCCTTTGCCAGCGAGGAGCAGCTCAGGAGTGGAGCTCAACCATGTGCCTGTCTGGGGGCTATGGACGAGGATGTGGCAGTTGCCAGCGCTGTTTTCACAGGCTTGCAGGTAGGCACGCGCAGGGGAGAATTGCTCGATGGCGATGTCTTTGCAGCGAGCCAAGACGAGCTTTTGGATAGGCGTGCAGGAGTCAACGACTCGGTGGTAGTGGGCAAAGTAGTTTTCGTACGCTTCGGGGCATGCTGTGTAGGGGGGCTCGACGAGCTCGCCCCATGCGCTGAGCTCGTCGGGGATGCTGTCGCGCTCCTGCTTGATTTGCAGGATAGGCATGCCCGCGAGGTAGGGTGCCATCACAAAGCTCTTGTGACTCGCTACCTGACTGATGTGCGCGTGGCTGGCATAGCCTCCGTCCCACTGCATGCAGAAGTGGTCGATATCGCTGTGGGGGAAACGATAAAGTGCAAACGCACAGCGGCGTTTGCACAGTTGATCTATCGCTTTCGCCCTTGTTGCATTCAGGGTGATCATGCGTAGGCTTGGGCAGAAGGCTCGTGTGTGTAATAGACTTACTTCTTGGTGACGTTGCGCATCTTGTCCTTGTTGCCAGCTTTCTTTTGCTGCTCGGCGAGGGCGGCTTGCTGCGCCTCGACCATGCGCTCAAAGAAGCCCTTCTTGCCAGCCTTGCGGACGACCTTGGTGAGCTCGGGCACAGGCACGCGCTGGATGAGCCAGGTCTGACCGATGGAGACGATGTTTTGGGTCGTCCAGTAGAGAGCAAGTGCACTGGGGTATGTGTAACAGAAGAAGAAGAACATCAGGGGCATGAGCTTCATGATCATCTGCTGCGTCGCATCCCCTGCCTGAGGTGTCATGCGCATCTGCAGTACCATGGTGATGACCATGATGAAGGGCAGTACATTGATGGGGATGTTGAAGCCTGCTGCTGTGAGCGTGTAGACGGTGTCCATCTGCGAGAGGTCGGTGATCCAGCCCATGAAGGGCGCACCGCGGAACTCCGCACAGGTCTGAAGGACGAAGAAGAAGGCAAAGAAGATGGGGATCTGCAGCAGCATGGGCAGGCAGCCACCGACGGGCGAGATGCCGTACTCCTTGTAGAGTCTCATCATCTCGACGTTCACCTTCTGAGGGTCATCGGGGTGTTTTTCTTTGAGCTCCTTCATCATGGGCTGCAGGAGGCTCATGCGCTTCATGCTCATGTAGCTCTTGCGGTAGAGCGGCCAGATGAGGATACGCACGACGATGGTCATGGCGATGATGGCCCAGCCCCAGTTGCCAAACCAGCCGTGGAAGATGTTGATGAGCCAGTTCATAGGATAGCTCAAGAAGCCGAGCAGTCCGTAGTCCATGATGCGGTTGATACCGTCGTATTCCTTGCTCTCATCGCTCATCTCACCGAGCAGGAGGTTGAGCTTGGGACCGGTGTAGAGGTCGTAATGCAGGGAGTGCGGGACGGAGGGGAGGTCAGCGCGCTGGGGGCTGAGACGGAAGGTGGGGATGCCGAGCGCGAGCTCGACGGCATCACTGCTCTCGCCGGTGACGGGGAGCTTGACCTTCATGGGGGCGGCGTAGATGGATTGAGTCTTCGCGCTGCCTTGGGGGATGACGATGCTGGCGTAGTATTGGTTCATCGTGCCGGCCCAAGCGAGCTTCTCGTGCTCGTCGTTGTAGATGCGCTCCTTGTCCTCACTAAACCATGGCTTGAAGGATCCGACGCTTTCTTTCTCAAAGTCGTCGTTTTCGTAGGTGACGTAGTAGGTGTAGTTGATGCCCTCAGCAGGGGAGATGGGGGCGGAGACACCGGTGTAGAGTCCCCAGTGGGCGGCTTCGAGCTCTTGTCCGCTGTTGTTGCGTACGATGATGTCGAGGCTGAGGCCGTAGGCGAGGCCTTCGAGCGGGGCTTTGTCCTTCGCAGGGGCGAGGGGCTTGAGGCGGTAGGTCTTGTAAATGATGAGTGAGCCTACTTGACCGCGCAGCGTGACGCTGTCTTTCTTGGTCTCAATGAGCTCGTAGACGGTGTTATCAAAGCGCGCTCCCTGATTCTCACTGAGGTCAAACATGAGCGTGCCTATGCCTTGGGCGGCAGCACTGTTGATCTTGACGTTGTCGAGGAATTCGGGCTTGGTGCTGTTGAGTGATTTGCCGAGCATTTCCACGGTGCGCAGGCTGCCGCCTATATTTTGGAAGGAGTAGCGCGCGACGGGCTCTCCCTTGCTATTGGTGGAGGTGAGTGAGGCAATCTCAGCGGCTGCGGTCTTGGGCACAGGGGCGACGACACGGGTGATTTCGGCAGTCTTGGCGTTGCTCACCGTACCTTGATCGGTGGGAGTGGCTGTGGGTGCTGCTGCGGTCGCATCAGTGGGTGCTGGGGTGGTAGCGGGCGTCGAGCTACTGCTGACAGCGGGGGGGGGCGTGTCGGGCTTCTCGTTGCTGCTATAAAAGAAATTGAAGGCTAGCAGGCCGAGACAGGCACTGACGACGATCCAAGCGGTTTTGTCCATATGGTTTAGGGGTTATTTCTGGGAGATTTTTTGTGAAAGTGAAAGAGGGGGCTGTGACGCGGTGGTACGGGGTCTTCCCCGCAGCCGCCCCATGGGTTGCAGCGTAGAATACGCCAGATGCCAAGGATAGTACCTTTCCAAGCTCCGTGTATCTCAACGGCTTGGATAAAGTAGTGTGAGCAGGTAGGCTCAAATCGACAGCCGCTGTAAGGACCTGAGAGGGCATGAAGCGCCGCGCTGAGGTATCGCTGGTAGAATCTTACCATGGCGATGAGCAGTGTCTTCATGAGCGCGCCGTAGTTTGTTGCGGGATGTTTTTCGCACGCAGAAGTCGGCGCAGGCATTTGCAAAAGTCGTCTTCCAATTGGCTGTAGCTGGCAAAATTCGCCCGATGGCGTATGATGATGACGACGCGGTAGTTCTTTTCCAAGCTATCCGCATGGGCTCGGATTATCTCGCGTAGCTGTCTACGTAGGCGATTGCGAACAACCGCATTACCTACCTTTTTGGTGACGATAATGCCAAAGCGCGAGCTTGGTGTATCGCTGTTGGCAGGCGTAGGGAGGGGGGCGTAGCCGAGCACGAGAAAACGCCCAGCTGAGCTCTGCCCCCCATGACGCACATGAGCGAACTCGAAAGCTCGCTTCATGGTATTGCTCCGGTTGAGCTTCATCTCAAGCAGGGCGTTGCTTCTCCAGCAGTGCTAGGGCAGTCAGACAATATGCCTGAGGCTCCTTAGATACCGTGCTGGATGGTGTGACGCTTGTAGTGGATCTCGACTCCCTTGGGAAGGAGACGCTTGCGGCCCTTGGCGCGGCGACGGGCGATGATGGCACGTCCGTTCTTGGTGGCCATACGAGTGCGGAAGCCGAACTGACGCTTGCGGCAACGCTTGGAAGGCTGATATGTTCTCTTGCTCATGATGTGTATTTATTGAAGATGTTTACCAAGTCTTTCGACTGGGCAGGTATGATACTAGAAATTCTGTTGATGTCAAGGATGGATTGGTGAAAAGTGCAAATTTGCAGGTACTAGAAGTACTAAGGGCGCTCTTGTACCATGAATTTGAGCTCGGCTTCGCAGGTGACTTCACCATTGACGGTGCAGCGTCCCAGTGCGAGACCTATCGCGCCGCGTACCTTGGTGAGCTCAGCCTCGACGATGAGGATGTCACCGGGGACGACGGGGCGGCGCCACTTGACCTTGTCGCAGCTCATGAAGTAGCCTAGCTTGCCGCGATTCTCAGGGATGCGTAGCATGAGGATGGAGGCTACTTGGGCCATGGCTTCTACTTGCAGGACACCTGGCATGACGGGATGCCCTGGGAAGTGTCCTTGGAAGAATTCTTCGTTGATGGTGAGATTTTTCTGTCCTATGCAGCGATTATTCCCCTCAAAGCCGATGATGCGGTCTATCATGAGGAAGGGGTAGCGATGGGGCAACAGCTTCAAGACTTCCTCCGTACTGAGCACCTGATCGCCCTCGGGGACGGTGACGGGCTTGGGTCGCAGAGCTTGCATCTGATTGTAGCTCTTGAGTAGAGCGGCGGCCATCATGGTGTTGATGCCGTGGCCGGGCTTGATGGCGATGACGTGCCCGAGGATGCGTCGTCCATTGAGCGAAAGATCCCCGATGAGATCCATGGCCTTGTGGCGTGCGCATTCGTTGTGATGGCGTAGACCGCCAGCGCAGATGAATTGCTCGCCCTTGATGACAATGGCATTGTCGAGTGTGCCGCCTTGGATGAGTCCCTTCTCAAGTAGGGGTTGCACGTCTTCGTAGAAGCAGAAGGTGCGTGAGTCAGAGAGCTCGCGCTCGTAGCTCTCGGGGGTGATGACGGCATCGTAGAATTGGGAGACGCGCCCCTCAGGTCCCACGGCGGTCACGGAGACGCGGTACTCGGGGTAGGGCATGACGATGACGATGGAGCCATTCTTGGTCTCGACTTGGATAGGCTCGCGGATTTCCCATACTTTGAGCGGGGCGTCTTGCTCGACGATACCTGCTTTCTTGATGAGCTCGACGTAGGGGGCGGCAGAGCCATCCCCGATGGGAGGCTCATTAGCATCCATCTCAATGATGGCGTTGTCAACCCCCATGCCTGTGAGTGCGGAGAGTATATGTTCGACCGTGTGCACCTTTACCGAGCCTTCGGCGATGGTGGTGGCACGCTCGACCGTTTGCACTTTGTCGGCTAGCGCATCGATAAAGGGCTTATCGGGGAGATCGATGCGTCGAAAGCGAAAGCCTGTATCAGGCTCAGCGGGGTGAATGGTGAGTTTCACGGGTTGTCCCGTATGCAGAGATGTGCCCTCAATGGAGGCACTCGTTTCTAAAGTTCTTTGCATTGGTGTGGGCATAGCGTGGTCATTATACATGAGTGAACGCAATTTGTGAAGCGTTATTTTTGCATGACTCAGCAGAGCCCACTTTCATCGAATCATGGAAGGGGGCATGCGACCTCGCCGTGATTCGTGCTCACTGGTGCTCTAAGGGGGGTGTGAATGATGAAACGCGTGCACTCACCAGGCTCGCTCTCAGCTTGTATGCTACCTCCGTGGGCTTCAATAGCATTGCGCACGATGGAAAGCCCTAGTCCTGTGCCTTTGATTTGCCCTGTACTATCAGCGCGGAAGAATCTATTGAAGATGTAGGGGAGACTCTCGGGCTTGATGCCGCGTCCGTTGTCCTCGATGATGATTTCTGCTTCATTATCACAGAGACTGCGGGCATGAACGCGTAGGGTGATGTTGCCCTGTGGGTTATTCTTGATAGAATTCTCCATGAGGTTGAAGAAGACTTGCTCCCAGTAAAAGCGGTCTCCTGTCATGAGAAAAGGTTGTGGATCGATGTCAAGCTCAAGCTTCACGTTGAGGATGCGTATACTGTGGTCAAGTCGCAGGGCGACATCCTCAAGTACGCTGCGCAGGCGGAATTCATTCATGCGCAGGTGCGCCTTGTCCGAGCGCTCAAGGCGCGAGATGGTGAGCATGTCCTCGACGAGGCGTACGATGCGGTCGGAGTGCTTTTTCATCAACCCTAGCGCGCGCTGTCGCATGAGGGGATCGGCGGCTTGGGCGGGATCGTCAAGCAGTGTTTCTAGATAGCCGCGTATGATGGTCAGAGGGGTGCGCAGCTCGTGGGAGGCATTGGCGACGAAGTCACGGCGTATGATCATGGTGCGCTGCTCCTCGGTGATGTCGTGGCAGACCATGCCGATGAGTGGCTCGCCGTTGAGGTTGTCCATGGGGGTGGCGAGGATGCGGTAGATGGAGTCAATGCCCTCTCGCTGGAGATGGACTTTGTAGGCCTGTTGCACCTTGCAATGCGCGATCTCTTGGATGGTGTGGCGTACGGGAGAGCTTTGAAGGTGCTCCAAGATGTTGAGCTGCTGAGGATGATCTCCCAAGTAGAGCAGCTCGCGTGCCGCTTGGTTGGCAGCAACGATGCGCCCCGAGGGGCGCATCAGTAGGAAGGGGGTGCCGATGGCGTTGAGAAAGACGCTCTTCTCCCGCTCGCTTTGCTCAAGCAGCATGCGCTTTTTGCTGCGCAGCTGCTGGAGCTCGACTTGGACGTTCTTGAGCTCGCTTTCTTTGCGCTTCTTTTCTCGATAGAGTATCACGAGAGGGAAGACGGTGAAGATGGCGAGTAGCACGAGGCTGAGCGACCAAGGCGTAAAGCTAGGCATGAGTGCGAGGGGGAGGAGGAGCGTGTGTGAGGAGCTTTAGCTCTGGTTGAACTTCTTCTGCTCACGGATGAGCGAGAATGATTTGCGAACCATAGCACGTGTCTCATTGAGCAGATTCAGGTAGAGGATACCACTGCGCATATTGCCCACATCCTGCGTGCTCTGCATGAGGTGACGTGTGATGCAGTCGGAGAACTCGTCTGAGTAGTCCCCTGCCTGCTCGAGGATGCCTTCGAGGAGCTCGGGCTTATTCGACTCAAGAGCTTCGCGCATCTTGGGATAGATGCTGGATACCTTCTGACTCAGGGTGATGAGATCGCCTGCCTGCTCGGCATTGAGTCCACGGTGGTGGTTGTCAATGTGGCTGTAGGCACCGGTAACGATGGTGAGGAGGCTCTCGCTGATGTCTTGCAGACTCTCGGTGATGTGGTAGAGGGTCTGACCACGCTCGACGAGCTCGGTGGGCAGATTCTGCAGGCTGGGTAGTACCTCGTCGTTCTTGTTGATGTCGATGAGCTTGTCAAGCTTGCGGGCTTTCTTGCGCAGCTTCTTGAGCTCGCTGTGGTTTTCCTCAACGAGGGCTTCGAGTGCGGCGTGGTGGAGGCTGAGGATGCGGCCGAGGGTGTTGGCCGAGTCTTCGCCGATTTGCTTGATGACGCTCTCGTCGCTGAGGTTGAGCAGGCGGATTTCGCGCTTGGTGCCGCGGCGGTGCATGAGGCTGGTCTTGACAAGGATGAAGATCACGAGTGCCACCATGAAGATGATGCCCCAGATGCCACCGTAGGCGAGGATATTCGCCGTGACAAAGGCAGCACCAAAGGCAGCGATACCGGTGAAGAACCATCCACCAATGACGGTGAGAACACCTGTGATGCGGTAGACCGCACTCTCACGACCCCATGCGCGGTCAGCAAGGCTGCTACCCATGGCGACCATGAAGGTCACGTAGGTGGTGGAGAGGGGGAGCTTTTGCGAGGTGGCCCAGCAGATGATGAGCGAAGCGGCGGTGAGATTCACCGTGGCGCGGATGAGGTCAAAGGCAGCACCCGTCTCTTCATGGGGAGGCAGGGGGCGGAAGCGATTCGCGATGAATTCTTGAACGGGGGTCGGGGTGACCTTCTTGAGCACCTTGATCACATTCATCGCGTAGCGTACGATCATGCGCGAGGCGAGTGAGGAGCCGAATCGCTCGACACCCAGTGTAGTGCGTGCGAGCTTGACCTCGGTGTCGGAGACGGTACGTGCCTTCTTGGAGAAGAAGAGAGCTGCGACCATGATGAGACCTGCACCGACGAGGAAGACCATGTCTGTCTGCACCTTCGCGGTGAGACCGACCATGTTCATATTGACGTAGTCACCACCTTGGGCGGCGACTTCGGAGGCGAGGCCAAAGGAGACCTTGGCGGCCATGAAGACGCCAATGAAGTTCACAAGGTCATTACCAGCAAAGGCGAGCGCTAGGGCTGCTGTGCCTGTGATGACGATAAAGCGCAGGATATCGAGCTTGGCCACGTACTGGAGGATAAGGCAGATGACGAGCCAGGTGCACCATGCGTAGAAGGTGTAGAGCACGATGTGCTCATTGAGCATGGCGATGGTGTCCTTGTCAAAGACGGTGCTCTTGGAGAGTCCCTTGAATATAGCAAAGTAGGTAATCGCGGTCATCGCAATCGCGCACCAGATCGAGCCAATGTAGCGGTAGGACGCCTTGTAGCGGAAGCTAAAGAGGAGGCGTGAGAACCACATCAGGATGCAGCCCACGGTGAAGGCGATGCCCACGGAGCTAAAGATGGCGAGGATGATCTCGAGTACTTTGGGGGTGTTGATGTAGGTGAGCACGCTCTGCGCGACGGCGGAGTCGGTCATGCTGATCTTGTAGAAGGCCATGGCGACAGCAGCGCCGAGCAGCTCGAAGACGAGTGAGACGGTGGTCGAGGTCGGCAGACCAAAGGTATTGAACAAGTCAAGCAAGATCACATCGGTGAGCATCACTGCGAGGAAGAGCAGCATGATCTCATGGAAGGTGAAGAGCTCGGGGCGGAAGATGCCGCTGCGTGCGACCTCCATCATACCGCTGGAGAGTGTCGCGCCGATGATGACACCAATGGCGGCGGCGGCGACGATGAAGCCACGCTTCGCCGCGCGGCTTCCGATTGCGGAGTTCAAGAAGTTGGCAGCATCATTGGATACCCCCACCACGAGATCAAAGACCGCAAGGAGGAAGAGAATCCCTAATATAGCTAGATACATGGAGTCCATAGGCCCACAATGTAGCACAATTGATCTAACATGGCGAGCATGTTCCGACATGTGGCGAAAAAGTCACATTGGGTGGCTTTTTGAACAAAATGAAAAAAGATGAAAAAAATATTTGACAAAACGCGGCTCTCTCTGTATACTCTCGCCAGCTTCGCTCCTCAGGGAGTAAGCAACGACGGGCAATGGCGCAGTCTGGTAGCGCACTTGCATGGGGTGCAAGGGGTCGTGGGTTCGAATCCC
>CAYJOV010000091.1:0-9679 GCA_964371905.1 uncultured Akkermansia sp.
CTGGTCAAAAAATAATTTGAGCATTTTACAGAAAAAATCTTGCGCTTCCCATTTTTCTTTTCTTCCGCTACACTTTCCAAGGACGAATCTTATCGTAGGGCGAGATTTTGAGATGATATTCAAGATGGTATTTGAGGAATTGATGACTCAGGGGCTGTTAGACGAAAAATCGGGTCAAATTGCATGTCAATTTGAGACCAGAGTCCCCCACGTCACCTCGCTGGTGAGAAAGGACGGGAATCGCACCGCAATCACTTAAAAGAAAGCTCGTGAAACTCATTTAAAATAACATGTATTATAAAGTCCACTTTAGTAAGGAAATCAATCCAGAAAGGAATTTCAGCAATCATCCAGTCTGTCGCGCTTACTATGCATTTTGCGAGAAGCTAGAAAGCTGTCAGACAGCTCTCTTCATATAATGCAAAACTGTTCACAAAATAAATAGATAAAGAGCGGCTCCCAACTCTACCTCTTATGAACTCTTATTAAGGGAATTGCAAAAAGGAACGAATAGTTCATAGGATTTTTTTTGCTTTTCGTACGTCATTTTCCTTGCATTTTGTCTGAAATTAAGTAAACTCTGCCTATGCCCACTTCCTACAACTGGATGCAGGGTTACTTATAACATTATACGAATAAGAATATTACTATGAAGACTATCGCTATCTTTGCTTTCGCAGCAGCAGCACTTGTTTCTTGCCAACAACAGCAGCAGCAACAACAGGACGTAACTCCTGTTCCTGCTCCTCAGCCAACAGTTGTTGTTGACACCAAGTAATTTATTTAGAGGCATCATCTCTGATGCCTCGTTTAAATTAGAAGCACTCTACCTGTGTAGAGTGCTTTTTATTTTACTCACCCTTATCGTAAGTCTCTCGACGCGAGAAATCGCGCAGTTATTTTTACAAGGGATTTTCTAATCCTGCCGAAATAGAGTGCTCCTTACGACTGATACAATAAGGGGAACGCGCTCGAGGGCGAATCGCAAATGAGACATTTGTGTCCTCGGCAGCACAACTTTCTATCTGTGATAGAGCCCAGCTGGTAAAGCAAGCTGGCTCTTGACGATTTTGGATACCATCGCTCGTCCCCTCCTGGGGGGCTCAATGAGGGATACCATTTGCGATTTTTAGAGAGATTCCCTTTTGCCATGGGCTGAAGAACAGCCAAGATAGCATCTAAAAGACCTTTCTAAGACGTTTACCATCCTTATCCCAGCCGAGCTGGGCAAGAGCTGCTATGAGCCCTTCTTCTGTCCAAAACGCTTGCTTTGATAGGCTGTCGCCGAGCTGTCTCGTATTCTGAATAGCTCCCTGTTTATTCAGATGATGAGGAGTATCAGAAAATAAATCAGACGAGGTGACCACGGACAATTCAGGATCATAGAGTACCTTTATCCCCATTCGCGTTATCTGCAAGGCAAGCCAGAGATTCACCGCCCTCATCGATTCATGCGCATAATAACGTGGTATCATTGCTATAAGCCTGACCTGATGTTTGCGACACTCTTGCTTGACGCGCTCATAGCCATCTCTTGCATGCAGCCCAATATTATAAGCTGACAAGCTCTCTAGCTGATCTGATAAGCGTTGCGGCTGCATCGGGCAGTGTAGAGTGACCTCCATCCACCCTGATGGGTGAATCTGCGCATGTTTATGATATCTAAAGACCTCATCCTTCTTGCGAGTAAGGTTTCGCACTACATAAGTAGCGATCTGCACGGAGCTCATGTCGAATGGTTTAAATCTATTTTTCCAACTCCACTCTAAAAAAGGAGCATTATAGACACCAAAACCTCGCTGCTGAAAAATCATACGTATGCCATGAGTGTATGTTGTCGCCTTCGCACGTGAGGCAATCAATTCCTTCTCAATAGCTAAAATAAGTGTATCGTGCGCTTGCACATACTCCCAGCCCAGCGCAGCGATAGCATCAAAGCCATATCCAGCTCCCGTCGCGCCATTGATAAAAGGTATTTGATATTCATCAAGTAGTATCTGAGGATCAAGACCTGTGCGTGCAGATGAGCCACCCGCGACGATGTAAGCCTCGGGATGCTTTTCCCTCAGGCGCTGCTCCCAGCTTCGAGACACATCAGCTAGCCGTCCAAAGAAATTATAGTCATGGTTGAGATAACAGGTAAAGAGCATATTGCTCCCTATACCGAGAAAGACAGCCAAGAAGCTATAGAGAAAAAATCGCTTAAGCATAATTTAGAAGGCAAAATAGATGAATTGATTCTGTGTTTCTGTACGATAGATAATAAGAAGATAAATCATCGCTGCACAGATCAGGGGATGTGTGAGTATGCTATAGGGATTACTATTTCGTCTCTGTCCAAAGTATTCTGCTATGAAAACAAGCAAACTCATGACAATGGCTATAGCCGAGGTAGCCGTCTTGGAGCCCATCATGCCTTGACTCAGATGGTAGAGGCCTAGCTTTAGATCATAGGAGTCCCAAGTGATCAAAACCTCCAAATAATGGATAAGTCTATCCCATGAACTCACGTAGAAAAACATCCAGACAAAGATCATGTAGCTCATAGTCAGAGCAATCCCGATGGGTGTCCAGAGCCTCAAGCCCCATTGTCGGAAGAATCGATGCACAAGAATGGCAACACCTGCGAGTAGTCCCCAAATGATGAAATTCCAATTTGCGCCATGCCAAAGACCTGATATTGCAAAGACCAACAGCGTATTGATCACCCAAAAGCGAGTCCTATTCCCCCCCAGCGGAATATAGATATAATCGCGAAACCAATTCGTCAGCGATACATGCCAGCGTCGCCAAAATTCGGAAATATTCGGAGCGGTATAGGGGCTCAAGAAATTCATCGTCAGGCGTATACCTAAGATACGAGCTACACCGTAGGCTGTAAGACCATAACCACAAAAGTCAAAGTAAATACGCAAGCTAAAGCAGAGATTGCTATACCAGATAAACCACGCGGATCCCCCCGCATAACTAGGATTCACACTGCCGGCAAGATTATCCCCTAGCACTATTTTAAAAAACAGGCCTACAACAACATAACGCAAACCAAGCTCGACATTACTCTCCTGAAAGCGCACATCAAGCTGCTCCAGCTGAGGTAGCAGCTGCTCACGCCGCTCAATGGGGCCGGCGACAATCTGTGGGAAGAAGGCTCCAAAATTCATATAGTCCAGAAAGCGAGGCATTGGCATCTCACGCAAAAGCGTATCAATACAAAAGCCTACTAACTGAAAACTATAAAACGATATCCCCACCGGGATAATGAGATCTCGGAGCGTATCCCAATCCTGCCCCAGCAGCTGACTGCCAAAAAAGTAAGCATACTTATAGTAGAGCAAAGGCGCAAGGATGAGCGGCAGCAAGAGCACGAGGATCACCTTGCGCAGTCTCATCGAGTGGCGCAGCGCCACGCGACAGCCCACATAGCAAGTGAGCATCACGCACACAAAGATCACCAGCGTCTGCCAGCTCGCCATTCCCAGCAGGCTGAGGCTCACTGCGAGAATGGCTAGTTTTTGAACGTGCTGTCGTGCAACAGCCCTCTTCTCTAGCAGCCTACTGAGTCCCCAGAAAATGAGGAGAAAGGGCAGCAGGACTGCCCAAAAAAAGATATTAGTGAAATCCATGACGAGACCTCTACGTAACCTCCGCCACGCATTGCCAGATTGCTAAACGTTGAAGCGGAATTCAACCACATCTCCGTCTTGAACGACGTATTCCTTGCCCTCAATACGCAGCTTGGCCTGCTCCTTGGCCTTGACCAGCGAGCCGCAAGCAATGAGATCTTCGTAGGCGACAACCTGAGCCGCGATAAAGCCTCGCTCAAAATCGGTGTGAATCACCCCAGCCGCTTGGGGAGCCTTGGCACCTGCAGGAATAGTCCAAGCGCGTGTTTCCTTCACCCCTGTCGTGATGTAGGTACGCAGTCCCAGCAGACTGTAAACAGAGCGTATCAGCTCGCTCACCCCCGAGTCGTCCACGCCGAGGTCATTCAAGAAGAGCTTTGCCTCATCCTCGGGTAGCTCGGAGAGCTCCTCCTCGATGCGGGCAGAGATGACCACAGCCTCAGCATCGTGATGATCGGCGACATAGCGGCGCACGGCGGATACATAAGGATGGGCATCAGGATCGCTGATCGCGCCAGAGAGCTCGTCTTCGCTCACATTGCAGGCAAAGATACTCTTCTTGTCCGATAGCAGAAAGAAACTCTTCAAGAGTCGGCGATCATCATCACTGAGCTCCATCGTGATGGCGGGCTTGCCCTCATTGAGATGAGGTAGAAGACGCTCAATGAGCTCTACCTCCTTGCGAGCATCTTTTGCCTCCTGATCCTGACCGCGCGACTTCTTGAGACGGCTATCGCGACGCTTCTCCATCGAGGCGAGGTCGGCGAGAATGAGCTCGGCATTGATGATTTCAATATCGCGTATGGGGTCGACAGAGCCGAGCTCGTGGATGATGTCATCATTCTCAAAGCAGCGCACGACCTGCACAATGGCATCGGTCTCGCGTATATTGGAAAGGAACTTATTGCCTAGCCCTGCCCCCTCGGCAGCCCCTTGGACAAGCCCCGCTATATCGACAAACTCGATGGCAGCAGGGACAAGCTTCTCTGTCTTACTGAGCTCACCGAGCACGGCAAGACGAGCATCGGGTACCTCAACGACACCGACATTGGGGTCGATGGTGCAAAAGGGATAATTCGCCGCCTCAGCTTTACGTGAGCGTGTAACGGCATTAAAAAGAGTGGATTTACCTACATTGGGAAGACCGACAATACCTGCTTGTAACATATCGCTGGCGATTATAACTCATCACTATCAGATTCAAAAGTCTAAAATGCTTCATGAACTGCTAATCTCGCCTTCGGGAGCTGTCAGCAAAGTTTTTGGGAGAGCATTTTTCTAGAAATCCTTCTAAGAGTTTTAATGATTGTGATATGGGATTAATGCTTATCATTAATGGGAATCTCGCTCCCCTAATCATATACGATGGCAAAAGTGAAGAGCTCAGTCGTGATGACTGAGCTCTGGTTGAGGATGGGGGGCGTTCGGCGAGCTAGGTCTCTATGTTAGCATCGGCGAGAGCGGCGCCGGCGCCGGCGCATGAGCAGGGCTGTGAGAGCTGCAAGGCTCAGGCTCACAGAGGAGGGCTCGGGGATGATCTGATCGCCGCGGGAGCCAATGACGAGCACGAGGTCGTCTCCACTGGCCTCTCCCAGCTGGATGGCGAATCCACCAACCGTCTCATTATAGGCATAGCTCACTCCTCTATACTTGATATGGAAGTCCTCGGGTGTGTAGCCGCTGTTGAGACCATCGGCACCGACAAAGTCGATGTTGAAGGTGATGTATCCCGTACCTGCATCCTTGATCATGCCATCGATGAGCACGATCTCTTGTGCCGCAGCATCGGTGTAGTTATCCGCAAGGGTGATATCAACGTGCTTGACGGTAGAGAGATCAACTGTATGACCATCATCGATGATGAGGATAGAGTGCTCATCTACATCATTGACATGGAAGGCGAGCTCGCTTGCCTTGAGCGCGGTGCTGTCTAGGTGCTTCACCTGACTGACTGTCCCTTTATTTGTCCCTGCAACATGCTTGCCATCGCCAAAGCTAATCTTTGTCGCATACCAGTAGTCGGATTCGAACTCAAAGTTGCCTGAGCGCAGGTTGAGATGCGTCTTTGTAATATCTTTTCCTGAGTAGCTGATGTCGCCGCGGAATTTGGCAGAGCTCGGCAGATCAGGCTGATTCTGCGCGCCCTCGAGAGGCTCGCTATTTGGGACGAGCTGACCTGTTGCTTGTGAGTTGAGCACGAGCGTATCGGTCTCGTAGTTGATGACGTCGCCGTAGGCGCTGCTGACCCCCTCGGTGATGTCATCACCCTTGCCGATGTAGGTCTTGATGACGGCGTCTGCGCCGAAGTTCAGCGTGGCTTTCTTGTAGTCCGCATCGATGGCGTCGACCTTGATGCCGATGTTGGTCTTGTTGTAATTGCCCGTAGGCTCAT
Source organism: uncultured Akkermansia sp. (assembly GCA_964371905.1). GTDB lineage: Bacteria > Verrucomicrobiota > Verrucomicrobiia > Verrucomicrobiales > Akkermansiaceae > Akkermansia. Next base: position 6,016 of record CAYJOV010000091.1, read on the forward strand.
TGAGCATGACCCATTCTTGGGTGAGAGTTACTGACGTAAGCTCTCCGTCTGGCTTCTCCATGGTGATAACACGATCTACAGAGAGATCGCGTAGCTCGTAATTGCCGAGTGTGGTACCATCGGGCAGATAGGTACCGCCCGTGATCAGTGTAGCACTACCATCTCCCACGGTGGTGACCTCGATCTTACCATTGATGAGCCCGCTTTGCGAGTCTTCCTTGCGTAGCTGGATGTCCATGCCAAGACCTGTATTCACGCCAACGAAGTGATTTTCACCTGAGAATTCGACAAAATCATCGGTCTCCAATCGGAGCAAGGCAGAGTTGTTGTCTTGCCCCTCATAGCCGTTGAATATTTTGATCGTCGTCTTGAGGTCCGTTACATTCTTCTGCCCGTTGGTGTAGGGATCCATGAGGAGACCGACAGCATTGTTGGAGTCGTCGCGTATCTGGATGCCGACATTGATTTCTTCGATCGTTGAGCTCGATACGTGCATGCCTATGGTGTTGACCCCTCTTATCGTCGTATCTGTCTTGATTTGTCGTGCATGCGTGTCAGTGACACGTGTACCTGTTGTCGTCCCCCCCGTGTTGATGATGAGGATTTTTTGATCGTAGGTGACATGCGATTTGCCATTTGCGTCAAGACCTACCCTCGATGAGCCCTCGCCCGTCAGCTTAAAGCCAGTGACCGTCCCCGTGTCACTGGAGTCAGCCAGTATGGAGACTGTAGAGCCACTCAGATTTTCGGAAACGCTGCCAAGCTCCATGCCAACGATGGTCTCGGCACTCTTGTGAAGGTAAGGAAGGGTCTCTGCGCCAGCCGCTTGCGCCTCCCCCATAGCCTGAAGTTCCTTCTTATGTGCTTCCATCATTTCAGATTCTACACTTTCAAAGACAAAGTCAGCATTATACTTATCGAACTCCGAAGCATTAATAAAGACGTTACTGCTCGTTATTCTTCCTGTACTATAACTCTTGTCAACATATCCAGTGAGCGTCGCTCCTTCTACGTGATTTGTCGATTGATCATAGATCTTGATAGCAACTCCAGTATTTGTGCCTAGGAGCTTTTGTGTTGAAGTATTCTCAATTACAAGACCTGAGATTGAGCCAGCATTGAGGTCGTTCTCTCGGCCTCTTAATACGATGCTAAAGCTATTCAGACCTATGGGAGCGCTGACAGAAGATGGTGTCTGTATGAGGAATCCTGTCAGTGAGCCATAGGCGTGGTCTTCTGCTGTTACAGCAATATCATTAGGGAAAGAAGCACCAAAAGAAAAAGATATACCGTTAAAAACAGCATCCTTGGAAGTGGCCAGTGCTACATAGTCACCGACGTCATTATCGAGGATGACTTGTGTGTTTAAAGCGGCGCTACTGAAGTCAACGGTATTTCCAATGACTCTTGGATCTTCTTCTGCGTGGCTGTTGAAGCCAAGTGCGCTGAAGGATAGGGCGCTTAATAGTTTGACTTTTGTCGTGTTCATAGAGTTGAGGGTGGGTGGGTGTGAGTAGTGGTATTCATATAAGGGTGAAGGTTGATACCATTGCGGCGAAGGATGAGTAAAAGGTGACCCCTAACTCAAACAAACGCATAAATGATTCAGATCTATTCTAATTTAGAAGAAAAAAATTGCAAGAAAAATCACCCTGCGAATTTCATATAAAATTTTAACTATAATCACTTTGTAAAAAGCCTATCAATTTAATATGTTTTCAAAATGTTTGATAATACGCTCTGATTGATCATTGTTGTATTATTATGATAATACCTATCAGTTTTTACAATTACTGACACACTCACTCTAACAAATCAGTATCAATAATTTCGGCGTCTAAAGCTCTGTGTGAAAGGATAGACTACTCTGCTTGATCTGAGTCTTCTTTCTCTGGCAAGCTGATAATGCGCGGCGCGATACGCTTGAATCCATGCAGCAGCGGATGGCTGATGATCAATAGGAGGATTGAGAGGAGGGCGGCTGTCAGGAAGTCACGCGAGGTGACAGCAAGGTAGCAGAGGATGTAGAGGAGAGGAAGCAGGAGGACGTAGAGGCGATGCCGGAGTCTCAGAGCGTGCGTGTTGGGGTAATTCAGCGCGACGATAATGAGAAGCAAGAGATTCATGAGTAGCGGGCTTGCCGCCTGCCGAGCAAGCAGAGGCTCGCGCATGACGAGGCTGTAAAGGTAGCTCACGAGGGTGAGCAGACTCAGAAAGGTGACGACAGCACTAAGTAAGCGCGTGAAGAGGAGCCCCGAGTGAGGGAGAAGCACGAGGTGACACCAAGGTAGCAGCAGCCCTATGCAGATGCTATAAAGGAGCAGAAAGATGATAATCAGCTCGCTCAAGAGAGGCAGCAAGGCGATGGGGAGAGGGAGAAGGAGCAGCACGCCCGCGCCCGCGCTGCCCCAGCAGGCGATGAGAGCAATATACGCGATGCGGGCGACGAGGGCTTTGCAGCTCGGGTAGATGAGCGACTCGTGGGCGTGACTGCTCATGATGGCACCTAGAAGGGGTAGCTCTCGGGGTCTTCGTAGCCTCGCATGTAGAGTGAGCTTGGCTCGGCGACTCGGTGGGAGGGACGGCGGTCCACCTCGTCCTCCTCGGCGATGAGGCCAGTGTCCAGATCTTCGGCGTCTTGCCCTGACTCGCTCTCTGACTCTGGCTCGTCCTCTGTCGTAGCGGCGGTGCTAGAGACCTCCTCGGCGCGTCTCGGGGTGTAGCCGAGCGGGAAGCGTGCGATGCCATTGAGGTCACGCGCGACGCTCGTATCAGTGTAGCCGAGCTCCTCCATGAGGGCGCGGGTGGCTTCCCCTTGGTCGTGCCCTACCTCGAGCAGGACGAGAGCCGCGCTCGCAGCATGCTCGGGGAGCTCGGTAAGGAAGCGTCGGATGACGTCGAGCCCATCCGCTCCTCCATAGAGGGCGAGAGCGGGGTCGTGCTGCACCTCGCGCGCGAGCTGCGCTGCCTCGCTCTCGGGGATGTAGGGGAGATTCGCAAGGATGAGATGGTAGTCGCTGGGGGGCGTGATGTGCGCACTCTCACTGTCCTGCTCATGCCAGAGGGAGAAGAGGTCGCTGCGGTAGGTCTTCACGCGTGCGCGCAGCTGCGTCGCATTCTCCAGCGCGAGGCTCAGCGCACTCTCGGAGATATCAATGAGGGTGACATCGGGCTGATGCTCCGCGAGCTCCAGCGCGAGCGTGATGCCGATGATGCCCGAGCCTGTGCCCATGTCGAGGATGCGCATGTGCTCTCGCGGCTCCACGCGACTCAGCGCGAGCTCGACGAGCTCCTCTGTCTCGGGACGTGGGATGAGGGCGCGTGCATCGCTGCGGAAATCGCGGCGGTAGAACTCGACGCTACCCAGTAGGTGCTGGAGGGGCTCGCCCTGCCCGCGTCGCTTCAGCAGCTCGCGTAGGCTCGCTAGCTGCTGCTCCTCGATAGGGTCTTGATAGTGGAGGTAGAGCCACGTCTTGTCCTTGGCGAGGACGTGGACGAGCAGGCTTTGCATGGAGGAGCGAGCATCGGGGCAGTCCCTGTCCTCAAGGTAGCGTATGCCTGTGTCGAGGATGTCTTGGATAGTTTTCATGCAAAGAATGGATGGGGGCTTAGCTGAGCTCGTGCATGCGCTCCTGCATCTCGACTTGCTGCATGCGGGCGACGA
>CAYJOV010000092.1:0-9676 GCA_964371905.1 uncultured Akkermansia sp.
TGACGTCGATCTTGATCTCGGAGGTGCGGTCTTTGATGCGCTGCCATGCCTTGGGGTCAAAGACCTCAGCCGCGCGGGGATCGGCGAGCTGGAGGGCATGCATGCGGTGGGTCTCACCTGAGAGGTCGAAGGGATCGAGTCCGAGGCGTGTCACAGCATCGCGCTGGTCGTCGTCGAGCTTGATTTCGAGACGCATCCAGCGACCGTCATCCATGCGTACGTATCCGCCGCGTGCGGAGACGAGCGAGCGGATTTGCTCCTTGCTCAGAGTGACGCCTTCGACGTCGATGACGACGCGTAGGTCAAACCAGTCGATCTCTTGATTCACCACCTCAAAGCGTATGGCGGCGGCTACAGGGTCATCGAGGAGGGATTGCAGGTTGCTATCCATCTCGACGATGATGTTGGGGTTGAGAGTCTTTGCCCAATCGGCAAATTTTTCAGGAAATTGTTTGGTGATGCGGCTCTTGAACGCGCTCTGGTTGTTGTCGTAGGTGAAGCTCATCTCATCGATGAGGGCTGGGATGGGGTAGAGGTGATCGCGTATAAATCGGAGTAGGGTGCGGTCCTTCATCGCGACCTTGTCCACGAGCTCCCAGTCATCCTTGGTGAGGCGTTCGCAGCGACGCTGTTGCGTGTCATTGGCGGTGACTTCGAGAATGACATGCTCGGTATCAGCACTCGTGAGACCGCGTACGATCTTCATCTTGAAGGTGGGGATCATCTCAATGTCTACGACTCGCTCCTCCATACTGGGGGGGAGTGTCGCGCCTATTTTGCGTAGGAACTCGACACCTTCAAGGCTGTCAATGACAGATTTGGGGATGGAGTAGCGCGGATCGACCTCGGTGCTCTCAAGCCAACGCGGGGGGCCTGGGAAGATCGTCTCATCGGACTGATAGAGCTCAACGAGACCGGGGAGCTGGCGCACGGAGTGTGAGACGTGAACACCAGAGGCCGTGATGAGCTGGAGTCCGTAGCAGTCGGGGAGAATGGGATCATCAATACAGATCCACTTGAGCGAGTCTTGCACGACCTTGAAGTAGCACTCATCAAGGTTGACCAGATAGCCTTTGAGGGCGGGCTGGTGGAAGAGGCGATTCATCATGGCGCAGGCGGCTTCAAGATCGAGATCGAGCACGACTTGTCCATCGCGCTGGGCGTACTCATAGAGGACATTGAGCAAGATATCGGTCTGGGGATCGAGCTTGAGAGCTCCCTTCCAGTATTCCTCCATGATCTCCATGAGCTCAGTAAGCTCACGTATGGGAGCCCATGGGGTCTGCGCATCGGGGCGGTGCTCAAAGTGCGCCTCATTGATCGTGGAGACCAAGCGCATATGCAGCTGGTGGCGCGGTGGCTGTGGGGGGCGCTCATTGACGCTCTGGATGCGCTCATACCATGTGCCTACTTCTTTCTGCTGCTCCCATTCGCGTATCTTGCGCTGCACGCGGTCGAGATTGGTGATGCAGTTCATGAATTCGGGGAAGGCGATGCGCTTCTTGACAAAGGCGTAGGCGATGTAGTTCCAGAATTCGAGGATGTTCTTAGGGGCGACTGGCCAGAGCTCAAGGGCATTGTAGCTATTGATCTCCCAGCGAGGATTGAGTCGTACGAGGTCGTGATCGTGGATGGTCTGCTCGATGGCAAAGCGGCGGTAGCGCTTCTCGAGCTTGAGGACAAAATCGGCTTCTTTGTCATCGAGCTCGCGATCGAGCTTCTCTTCGATCACGTCGACAAGGGGCGTGTCATCGAGCTCGTTGGGACTCTCGGGCATGCTCGTCCCACGGTACATGCGCTCTATCATCGTCGCAACGACGCAGGCTCCAGCAAGATCTTCATCGTTCGCTGTACATGAGCCAAACCAGCGATTCCCTTGCAGGCGGAGGCTGGTGCGGTACACGCCTCCTTGACATTCGACGCGTCCTTGAATAAAGAGGTGATTGCCAAATATTTGGGTGACTGCACCTTCTTTTTGGAGGCGTTCGCCCTCATCTCGAACGGGTTCGGAGTAGGCGTTGAGAAAGTTGAGCGTTGCGCGGTCAGGGTTTAAAGATGAATTTAACATTGGGCGTAGCTGTCAGTGTTGCGTGGGTTGTTAGATAGTTACCCAAGCGCTCCGTCACAGAATTGGAGTGTTTATAGACTATCATAGTGTAAAAATAATTTCAAGTATTCTTCTCATCTTTTTGCTTTTTTATTTCCATTTTATTTTATTCTCTAATAAGAATGATATCAAAAGATGCGAAGATGAGTAACATCTTGTATTACGTGAAGAAGGGGGCTTTTTATTTTTGCGGGCCTAACAAAAATTTAAGTATGAGAAACCCTGTAACAGGGGCTCTATCAGGGAGATACTGGTAATGTGGGGAGCTTGTCTTCTAGATGCTCCAGCTTGATCCCTGTCTGTAATCCGCCTATCTCATCGAGCAGCTTATAACAGGACTCATAGAGCTGGTGGTAGTCGATGGGACCTGCGACTTCTTTTTTTGTCCCTGGGAAGATCAGGTAGGATACACTCAGGTCGGATACGGCGCGTGAGTAGGAGGAGGATCGGGGATTCACCTCTTGGCAGAGACGCAGTGAGGCCTCGCCGGTCTTGAAGCGCGGACCATAATCGCCTACGATTGCTGGGTAGACCTTCTTGTTGACGATGACGACAGCGTAGTCACCTGGCTCGGGCTTGTAGGGGCTGCGACCCTCTTTGAGGGTGAGGGGAATGACGATGAATGGGTCGTAGTCGGCAAGCAGAAAGCTGAATTTCTTGAGATCAAAGATGACGCGCTGCGCATGATCGATAGAGGATCGACTAGCCTTCTTGGTCCGCAGGCGTTGGAGGCGATTCTCCCAGTAGGGGAGTAGGGGGTTGGGGGTGTCGGTTCTCTTGAGCCAGCGATAGGAGGTGGATGGCTGATAGAAGTCGCTGTTTTTGATGCGCGCGGGCATATCGGGGAGTCGATCTCCATCCGAGCCGTCGGAGACGACATCCATATCGGCTTGGATCCAGACGAGCTTGCGATTCGTCTCAGGGGCTTGGATTTCAAGGATGGTGTCGGTGTCGTAGAAGTTGTGTTTGCTTAATAAGCGATCGAGATTGCCCGCGTTTTTGCGTATTTCATTTTTTTTGTGATTGTAGAGAGAGATGAACCACGGTGATACTTTTGCCTTGGCTAGTAGTCCATTGTAGTTCTTGAGGACCTTGGGCAGGGAGGGATTGGCGTAGAGGAGGCTCTGTGAGTCGGAGGCATTCGGGAGTAGTAAGTTGAGCTTCAAATCGGTGGTGTAGGACTCCTTGTTCTTTCTGTCCTGACTGGCTGTAGTGCCGCGCTTGAACTGCACGAAGCTGCGCAGGTTAAAGCCTGTTTTGATCCTAGAGAGGTTTTTATAGTTCTCAGGCTCCACGCTGCTGGGCATCACAGGGGGGAAGGGCGGTAGCACGATGCTGGGCGTACGGCGCATGTGCACGAGGGGATTCCACGGACGGGAGGATATTTCGCTTGGGCTAGGAGTTTGTGTCGCGTTTTTTTGCTCGCTGGGTTTGCTCTCCTTGGGGGGGATGACAGAGGTGGGCGGCTTGGGCTTAGCAGCTGCTGGTTTGCCAACGATGAGGCGATAGAGTCGCTCGGGATAAGGTGTGTGTAGAGAGCTCGCAGCCACCAACAAGATAAGTGCGATAGTGGCCTTGGTCCAAGTCATATTCATGATAAAAAAAATAAGATGAGAAATCAGTGTGAGGTACGCGGGCTAGGCAATTGGGCCTGTACGCGACGAGGGCGCAGCGAGAGCACGAGGCGTAGCAGCCACAGCGGAGCATTACGAAGGAAAAGGGCTAGGAGACGCACCTTGAGCGAAGGATAAAAACGCGGATCCTCTGCTCGTAGTGCCGTAATTGTCCCCTCAATCACCGTTGCAATAGGGCAATCAAAAAAGCCTCGGCTCGGCATCATGTTGCCTGTAAAACCTTCGCGCCTAGCTGCCTCGCCAAATCCTGTGCTCACAGGCCCGGGGCATACTGCCAAGACGGCAATGCCCTTCTCTCGGCATTCCACGCGCAGAGCCTCGCTAAAGGAGCTTACATAGGCCTTCGTAGCGGCGTAGATGGCAAAATCAGGGATGAAGACATCACCCGCTAGAGAGGATACGTTGACGATGGCTCCTCCGTGACTCTCCATCGTGGGGAGTAGCGCACGCGTCAGCTCGGTGAGTGCCACGATATTGACCATGAGCATCTGATTATTTCTCTCGGGCTCGCTTTGAGAGAAAGATCCGTAGTCTCCTAGTCCAGCATTGTTGACCAGTAGTGTCTTGCCATGGTAAGCCTTGCTGAGAGTCGCGATGAGCTCAGCGCGCTGACGCTGTGATGCCAAGTCGCAGCCAAGGGCGTGCACTTGAAGCTGTGGATAGGCGGCCTGTAGTTCACGCGTCAACTCCTTGAGTATCTCGACGCGACGAGCGACAAGGATGAGCTCGGAGCACTCCGCGCCGAGGCGTCTTGCATAGGCCATTCCGAATCCCGATGAAGCCCCTGTGATAATCACTCGATCAAACTGCATGGCTCATTCTCCCATGCCTGCCCTACTGCTGACAAGCTAAAAGTGGGTATTAACACGATTTTAACCTTAACATACGATAGCCCTATTGCTATCTAACAAGATGTATACAGTCCGAACTTTTGCTTGTCAGATGCAGCGAGCTTCCTATATTCTAGAGTGATGAGAAATCTATTTACTCTACTTCTATTGACCCTGTGCCTTCTATCGCAAGTCCATGCGGGTGTGGGCTCGCACAACCAACAGGCCATCATTGGCGTCGCCGATGGGTGGGATTCCTCCCATGTCCAGCTCTCGCTGCTGGAGCGCAACGCCCAAGGTCAATGGGTACGCGTCATGGGACCCTACGCGGGACGCCTAGGCAAGTCAGGTCTCGTCTGGGGGCATGGACTCCATCTCAATCCGCGCGGTGTGCGTACGAAGGTTGAGGGGGACAGGCGTACTCCCGCTGGCATCTTTGCCCTCGGTGGGCTCTATACGACGCATGCCAAGCCCGTCGCGCGTGCACGTGGCATGGAGCATGTTCGAGTCGGTCCCGCTGACATCTGGGTGAGCGATACGGCCTACCCCAAGCTCTACAACCGCCATGTGCGCCTCAAGCACCCCGCGCGCAGCGCGTGGGAAAAAAAGGAACAGATGCGCCAAAACGACTATCCTCATAGCATCAAGCTCCTCATTCATCACAACACAGACATGACGCGCAACGCCCGCCCCATCAATGGCGCAGGCTCTGCTATCTTCTTCCACATCTGGCGCAACGGTGGGGCGAGCCCTACGGCGGGCTGCACCACGATGCAAGAATCCGTGCTACGCGCCTTCATCGCGCGCCTCCAGCCGCAGAAGAATCCTCTCTACATCATTCTTCCACGCAAGGAGTACCTCGCCTACCGCAAGGCTTGGAGACTGCCTTGATCCCCTACCTTAGCTGGCACGATGCGCTCTGTGCGCATCGTGCACAGAGAGTAAGGTGCGCGAGGCGTCATGGGCTTTACTTATTTTATTGCACATGGGGCGGAGTGCTTATTGCTCATCTGACTCCTCATCAGTTTTTTGCTCTTTGAGGAGTCTCTTCATTGTAGGGTTGGCCCAGGTGAGTTTTTTGATAGTCAGCTCACTGAGGTTTTTATTCGCCGAGGTGAGATTCTCGTTTGTGCTCATAAGGGCCGCCTTTGCCTTTTCAAGATGAGTGATCGTTTTATCGATTTCGTCGATGGCTGTTTTGAATCTCGTGCTTGCTCTATTGCATTTTGTATCGAAATCCTTTTTGTACTTTTCTAGCTTTGTCTCAAAATTGGTCACATCAATATTCTGAGCCTTGTTTATAGCGAGCTCTTTTCTGTACTGCAGGGAGCTCAGGCCCGCATTGCGTAGCAAGGAGATGATGGGGATGAAGAATTGGGGGCGTACGACGTACATCTTGGGGTATCTGTGGGAGACATCGACGATGCCCGCGTTGTAGAGCTCATTGTCGGCTTCTAGCAAGGAGACGAGTACGGCGTATTCGCAGCCCTTTTCTCGGCGATCTTTGTCGAGCTCTTTGAAGAAATCTTCGTTGCGCTTCTTGGTGGCGGTGGTGTCGCTTTCGTTTTTCATCTCAAACATGATGGAGATGAACTCATGCCCCTCCTCATCGCATTCGCGAAAGATGTAGTCCCCCTTGCTGCCGCTGCGTGCGTCGTTGTCCTTTTCAAAATAGGCGCTTTGGAATCCCATGGCTCGCTGGCGATTAAACTCGATCTCGCAGTGCTGCTCCAGACTCTCCCCGAGCATCTTGGTGGATAGTCTCGCCTTAAAGTCTTTGAAGTACTCGATGGTGGCGTCCTTTTCTCGGAGTTGGAGCTGGTGGGTTTCTTCCTTGGCTTTGATTTCAAGCTGCGCGTTGAGCTTGATCTGCTTGATGTCGGTGCTGAGCTCGTAGATCTGCTTGTCTCTTTCGGCGAGTGCTTGTTGTCTCTTTGCTTCCTCGTCTTTGATGGCGAGTTGTTTGTCGGCGTATGCGGCTTGGAGGGTGGCCTTGAGCTGATCTATCTCGCGCTGGCTGGTGGCGAGTGTTTTCTGGAGCTCTGCGGCGGCCTCAGCTTTGTGGGTTTGCTCGTTTTGCTCTAGTTGGGCTTGGAGCTTGCTGATGAGTTTTTCTTTTTCGGAGAGCTCCAGCTGCTTTTTGTTTTCCTCGTCTTTGATGGCGAGCTGCTTGTCTGCGAGTGTGGATTGGATGGTGGACTTGAGCTGCTCGATCTCGCGCTGGCTGGCGGCGAGGCTTTGCTGGAGCTGGGCGGAGGCCTCGGCTTTGAGGGTTTGTTCGTTTTGTTCGAGCTGGGTTTGGAGCTTGCTGATGAGTTTGTCCTTGTCGGCGAGCTCGCTTTGTTTTTTGCTTTCCTCTTCTTTGATAGCGAGCTGCTTGTCAGCTTGGGCGGCGAGGATGCTGGATTTGAGCTGCTCGATTTCTCGTTGGTTGGCGGCGAGGCTTTTTTGGAGTAGGGTGCTTGCCTCTGATTGTGCAAGCTTGAGAGCTTGCTCCTTTTCTGATTGATAGATTTGCTCGCGCGCGCTGAGTTCCTTGCTGAACTCAGCATCGCGCACCTGTGCGAGGATGGCGATGTAGCCAGATTCATCGACGGTGAAGGCAGTGTGGCAGTGGGGGCATTTGATATCGCTCATAATTGCTTTTACTAAGGGGGTGATATAATGCTCGTTATGATACGTGATCGCGGCTCAAAGGCAAGATTATTCTGTGAGGAGCTCAGAAATGTTTGCGTGGATGAGCAAGGCTATAGCTATGAGAACTTTCTTTATTCTTGCGGAGTGCGGAGTTATTTGCTATTCTATCATTCTAATCAAGATGAAAGCTTTAACGATAATGACTGCTTTGCTGCTTGTCTGTTCTCATACGGTGTCAGCGGAGGATTTGATGCTCAAAGATGGCTCTTTGCTGCGTGATGCGATCGTGTCTCGCAAGGGGATAGATCATGTGATTATTCGTCACGCGGGGGGGGTGAAGCGGGTTGATTATCATGAGCTCACCATTGACCTACAAGATCGCTACGCCATGAGTGAGAAGGAGGTAAAGGAGCGCCTAGCCCAGCAACAAGCCAAGGCTCAGGCAGCAGCGGATCAGCTCGATAGGAAGAAGGATAGGCACATTCTGCTCCTCAAAGACGCGCAGAATATGCCTCGCTACCTCAGCTCTGGGGATGTGAGACGTCTCTTTCTCTTTTATGATGACATCAGTGAAGTTGCCGCTGAGTACCTCGCCGCTGAGTGGAACAAGCGTGAATCTCTGCGTCTCAAGCTACCAGATCAGGTCCAGCGCTATGAGAAATACGCCGATCTAGTGCGTGAGACCTTTGATAAGGAGAGGGCTGAGTCTTTGCGCGAGCGCTCACGCGAGCGTCAGCAGCTCAATGAGCTCAGAGTGCTCAAGCAAGAGCTCAAGCTCGCTAAGCGGCAGGCTGAGAATTGGCAAAAGCTAGAGGAGCGCTACAAAGAGCGGCTCGAGGAGAGTGAGAAGGAATACCGCGAGCTCTGGCGAGACTATGAGCGAGAGCGCAATGCCAATCGCATACGCTTTACTCCGGGGGTTCCCATCTACATTCCATCTCAACGTCGCATTCGTTGAGTTCTTATACGTGAATGCGGGTGGTTCTTTGATTTTCGTCATTGGGTTTAAGCTCTTATTGAGGCTGTATGTCAGTTTTCTATACTTGCGAAAATGCCGTTCATCTGCTAATCTAGCTGCATGAACACCTTCTCTCCTATCTACAATCAAGGAATAGCGTATTATTTCGGCAAAATAACCACGTCGAATCATTCTTGTGAGCAGGAGGGGGTGGCGTATGAGCGTGCCTTCGATTGTTTCCGTCAGGCTTACCATGAGGGGGATATGAATGCAGGCTGGATGCTGGCACGCTGCTATTGCTATGGACAAGGGGTGGCTCAGGATTATCAGCAAGTATTCAGAATAGCACGCGAACTGCACCAGAAGCTCTATCCAGGTGCAGGATATTTTCTCGCTCTCGCTTATGAGAATGGTTGGGGTGTCGATATGGATCAGAGCAAGGTAGCTCAGATAGCGGAGCAGTATCTTGAGCTCAGCTATGATGCCGAGGGGCTGGTAGGCCTTGATGAGTCGATACGTCAGGAATGCCTCCTGCTGCTCACTCCTACAGAGCAGATGAATGAGCAGCAGCTGGATGCCTTCTATCATGATTATAAAGAGCACTCGCGCTTCTCGATGCGTTATGCTGTCTATGCTGAATACCTCATCAATAAAAACCCACAGGAGCATAGGGAGGAGATCTTTCAAGTCCTAGAGCTAGGCTGCGACGAGCACGACCCGATGGCTCTGTATACGCTCGGTAAAATCCTCATCACAGAGGACCATCCTCTCGATGCTTATGATATGCAACGAGGACGCAAGCTCCTCATCAAGAGCGGACTTGCCTACCTCGCTCTCTCCCAACTGGCCGCGCAGGAGGGCGATCTCGAGATGCAGGCACGCTTGTTTGAGCTCCATATCGAGCAGTTGCGCTACGGCTATTCTCTCGTCAGGCATGAGGATGAGCTGAGCTGCACCATTCAATTTGAGCCCAATACATGGTCTGGTATCATCCAGATCTATGATCAACGCGTGACTCGCGCCCTGCTCAAGCATCAGGCTATGGGGCAATGCGTCAGTCCCGCTCCACCCCGTATCCGTCTTACTGGTATTGAGAAGGGCATTGAGCTGACTGTGCGCGTGCGCAGTGCGCTTGATGAGCTCGACCGCAGCTTTACCCTCATCCCTGCAGAGAATACGCTACTCATTGACCTCATGGCTGAGCATGGCATCTGCTGGTCTCAAGATCTCGATCTCGAGCTCAGTAGTCAGTGTGGATATACTCGCCTGCTTATCAGTGCGGAGGCTCTCCAGATGGTCTTTCCTTTTACGTCGCCACCTTTTGCGCTCTCATGGAGCAAGCGAATACTGCGCGGCTATGCTTTACAATTATACCCTGCCGATGAGAAGGGCTCTCGCTTGACCCTCCGGTTCGCAGATTCGAGTCAGACTCAGCCGATCGCTGTCCCTGAGAAGGGCTTCATCGAGGTAGGGCAATCCTTCTTGCAGGGAGGTCGAAAATTCTACTTGC
>CAYJOV010000093.1:0-9539 GCA_964371905.1 uncultured Akkermansia sp.
AGGGCAAGAAGAGCATCTCGGCGATCATCTTCACCCCCTTCAATATCTTCCTTGATTTTAGCCGCAAGATCTACATGGGAGGCACACGCCTCCTCGTGAAGAATGCTTGGCTCACCGTCCTTATCATGCTCGTCGTGGCAGGGGGGAATTACTTCTACTTCAAGGGCATCCCCATGTCTACCCTTCAGCGCATCACAGGCATGGACAAGATGAGCGAGGAAGAGAAAAAGAAGATGATCCAGCAAAAGATGAAGGAGGCTCAGAAGAACGTCAGCGCGACGGCGAACCCAGCGCGTCTCCTGCTGCCCACTCAGCTGCGCAGCTCCTTCGTCCCCACCGAGGACAAGGGCGTGCTCTTTGTCATGATCATGCTGGAAGGCACAGCTACTGCGAAGCAGCGCACCAATGCTGTCGTGCAGGAGGTCGAGAAGCGCATCTCCAAGATCCCCGGTGTGACGCATGTCTTTGCCAGCGCAGGCTTCAGCTTTGTCGCCTCGGGTGAGAATGTGGGCATGTGCATCGTCATCCTCGACCCATGGGAGCAGCGCGCCGCCGCTGATCGCCATGTGAAGAGCATTCAGGCCAAGATCAATGCCGCCTGCGCCAACATCCCCCAAGCCGTCGTCATGGCGCAGACCCCACCCGCCATCCAAGGCCTCGGCATCACGGGCGGTGTTTCGCTCGTCCTCCAAGCCGCGGGTGAGGCAAGCCCTCAAGATCTCGGCAATATGGTCAAGGAGCTCGGTGAGCAACTCACCAGCTACAGAGACCCCAGTGGCCGTGCCCTCGTCCAGATGACACGCAGCAACTACACGGCGGATACGCCTCAGATCCATCTGGAGATCAATCGTGAGAAGGCGCAATCGCTGGGCATCCCTGTGAAGAGCATCTTCACCACGCTGCAAAGCCTCATGGCATCGAGCTACATCAATGACTTCACCCTGCATGGCTTTAGCTTCAAGGTCATCATGCAGGGCACCGCTGACAACCGCCGCTCCGCCGATGATATCCTCAATGTACTGGTGCGCAGCAACACAGGCGAGATGGTGCCACTGAGTGCCGTCTGCACCCTCTCCTACAAGATGGGACCTCCCACCTATGAGCGCTTTGAGCAGCTCATGAGTGCGTCGATCAGTGTCATCCCCGTCAGCGGCGTGAGCTCAGGTGAGGTCATGACGCTCATCGAGGATCTCCTTGCCAAGCAAAATGAGAAGGAGCGCGCCGATGGGCGCAACATCCAGTGGGCTGCCGCATGGGAGGCTCTCTCTTACCAAGAGCGTCAGAATGAGGGCAAGATAGGCTCTCTGCTCATTCTCGCGGTCATCTTTGCCTACCTCTTCCTCGTCGCTCAGTACGAGAGCTGGACGACACCTGTACCCGTCATCCTCTCGGTGAGCGTCGCCACATTGGGGGCTCTCATGGGCGCGCAGCTCTTTGGCTTGAGCTTCTCCATCTACGTGCAGCTGGGTATTCTCATGCTCATCGGCCTCGCCTCGAAGAATGCGGTGCTCATCGTGGAATTCGCCAAGGATGAGCATAGCCGAGGCACGCCCATCGTCGAGGCTGCCCTACGTGGGGCTAATCAGCGATTCCGCGCGGTGCTCATGACGGCGATCTCCTTCCTCTGCGGAGTCTTCCCCATGGTGATCGCCACGGGAGCAGGTGCTGCGAGTCGTCAGGAGATTGGCATCACGACCTTCTGCGGCATGCTGTTGGCCACCTTCTGGGGTATCTTCATGGTGCCCGCCCTCTACTCCATCTTTGCCCGCATGCGCGACTTCACCGCCTCGCTTTTCACGAAGAAAGCAGCCTAGCGCAGCTCGCTGCACGACAACTCTCAAATGCCTCCTGCCACAATGATACGGGTAGGGGGCATTTATATTCTAGGCATGGGGCCGCTGAGCTGGGGTGAAAGTCCCCAATGAGTCGCGTGCGATCAAGTAGATTGAGACGAAGCTAGTGAGAAAAACTCGAGCTAGCGCAGCGAAGCGTATTCTCAGCATTTTACTTCGGTCTCAAATTCGCATACAATTGTGCTGGATTGCGACTGGATGTGCTCTAGCTAATGAAGTAACGCTAGACGTTGCTGCTGTATTTTGAGGCGGATGTAGCGCTCCTTTATCTTGACTTCAGTTGCTGAACATGAGATAGTGCTCTTGATCATGAAATCGCTCCTTACCCTCCCTTTAATCCCCCTGCTCGCCTCGTGCCTTATCGCTCAAGACAAGCCCAATATCATCTTCGTCCTCGTGGATGACATGGGGTGGGGTGACATGGAGTTTTTTCAGCAAAAGAACAGCCCTGACACACCGCGCCTCTCGACACCCCATTTTAACAGCATGGCCAAGCGTGGCGTACAGCTGACACGTCACTACTCGGCAGCCCCTGTCAGCGCCCCCTCGCGCGCCTCACTCTTCACAGGGATGCATCAAGGTCAAGAGCTCGTCGTGCGCAATAATAACTTTGACGCGCCTATCGCAGATACCAACACCATCGCCAGCATGCTCGCGCAGGCAGGCTACCGCACCGCCCTCATCGGCAAATGGGGCATAGGCGGCGGGAGAGAAAATGGAGGCACCCCACAGACTAGCCCCGCATGGCCAACAAAGCGCGGATTTGACTACTTCTACGGCTACCACAATCATATCACTGCTCACCGTCACTACCCCGTAGAAGAACCCCACGCCGACCCTGACACCAAGACGAATGCCGTCTGGGATCAGGACGAGGTCGTCACTCCACAACTAGCAGGCTGCTACTCCACGGACCTCTTCATTGCACGCGCAAAAAAATGGATCATCGATGAGCGTAAGAACAATCCCAAGCAGCCCTTCTTCCTCGCACTGACTCTGCCCGCCCCGCATGCGCGCCTCTCGCTACCCGCTATGCCTTACCCCCGCGGCGGGGGGCTACGCGGAGGTGTGCAATGGCTCGGAAAGAAGGACAAAATGATCAATACCGCCAGCCCCAGCACTTGGGATAGCTACATTTTCCCTAAATACGAAAAGCAAGATTGGCCCGACTACGCCAAGCGACACGCGACCATCATCACGCGCATTGACCAAGGCATGGGAGATCTCATCAAGCTGCTCCATGATCTCAAGATAGAGCGCAACACCTACGTCATTTTCACCAGTGACAACGGCGCGCATAACGAGGCTGGTGGCGTCCCCAATATGGGCGCTGAGCACCCCAATCGTGCGCAAAATCCCTCCTTCTTCCGCAGCTACGGGCTCACCGATGGCATCAAGCGCGATGTCTGGGAAGGCGGACTGCGCGTCCCCTGTCTCATCTACGCCCCCTCCCATACGCCCAAGGGGATGAGTAACAGTCATCCCACCCAATTTCACGACTGGATGGCCACCTGCGCCGACATCGCCGACATCCCCACCCCCGCCTCGACGAATGGTATCTCACTGCTCCCCCTTATTCAGGGAAAGAGCAAGGAGCTAGCCGACAACATCGTCTACACGGAGTATAACTACCCTGGAAAGATGGCGAGCTACAAGGACTTTGCCCCCAACAAAAAGCAACGCCTTCGCGGTGAGCAGCAAGCACTCTACTTCCGCGATGACAAGGGAAAGATGCTCAAAGCCATTCGCACAGGCATCACCGCTGGCGGCGTTGTCGATGCCTTTGAGGTCTATGACACCCTCAAAGATCCGCAAGAGACGCGCAACCTCATCGCCAAGCAAGACAAGGACATCCAAGAGCAGCTCCAAGCTCTCTACCTGCGCAATCGTCATCCCTACTTCTATCAAGCTGACCCCAAAAATGGAAAGCGCGCAGGCTGCACAGGCTCGCGTGTCTACGACAAGATCCCCGTCCCCGCAGTCAAGCTCAAAGAGCCTCTGAAGCAAGGACTCATCATGCGCAGTCTCCCAGCCAAAGACATCTCTTACGTCCCTCTCTTTGACAGCGTCCAAGGAGCCGCCAAGGCTTCCAGCACGCAGCTCAGCGAGCTCTCTGCTCTCCATCTGCCCGCAGGCAGTCTCACAGAGCTACGCGGCTACATCACTATCCCTGAGACAGGACAATACCGCCTCTCACTCCAAGGCAACGATGCCACTCAGAGCTTTATCAAGCTACACGACATCAATGCGAGCCTCGCTACCAAGCTCCAGCTCGAAGCAGGAGTCCATCCCATCACCATCACAGTTCTTCAAGGGCAAAAGCCTCTCAAAGTCCTCAAGCTGCGCTGGCGCAACAGTCAGAAAGAAGCTGTACCCGACGCGTCGCTATCAAGCCGACAATCTCAAGAGTAAGCAACGCGCAAAACTCGGATTAATAAAGCAGAAAACACGAAAGACTTATCTTGACAGCCTCGCGCATCGTATGTATGATACACCTTGCATACATACTCGCTCACTACACATTACAAGCTAGATAGACATCATGACCACATATTCCACAGAAGAAGAACACGCCAAAGATATCCTTACGAAGCTCCTCCAGAGTCTCGATTGCGAATTTGAAATCGAGACCCTCAGCAGTGAGGAGGGTAGCTGTCTCATGATAGCAAGCCCCCAAGCAAAGCATCTCATCGGTGAAAACGGCGAGCGCCTCGACGATCTCCAATACTTGGTCAATCGCAGTATGCAATGTACCAACCCTGATGCGGAGCGCGTCCGAATCGACTGTGAGGGCTACCGCCAGCAGAGCGAGGAAAAGCTCCTCCACCGCGCGCGCTCTCGCGCCGAAAGTGTGCTTGCTACAGGCAACCCTCTGCGCATGGAAGCACTCAACGCCTACCAACGCCGCCTCGTCCACAATGCACTGGCTCAGATCGAGGGCATCAAGACAAGCTCAGAAGATATTGACTCACGCTTTAAGCGCATCACCATCTCGCGCAAGTACTAAAACCTCAGAGGCGAGAGCCCCATACCCCATGATTGCTACCCCTACACGTACACACAAGTATCCCCGACTGAATTCTCGCCTTGCAGGCTTGCCCCTCCTGCTTGCTTGCCTGATGGTGGGGGTGGCACCACATCACAGCCTCGCAGCAGGCGATAACAAGGCTAGCCGTGAAGCCCCCCGTGCCTCCCTCCCACGTGTGGAAAAAGATGACCAATACGAGGCCATCTACTACCACGGTCCCGACCAAAAGGTGGCGGCAGAGCATTTTCTCAACAAGCTCGATCGTGATCATACCAGCTACTCGACTTGGAAAGCCATCGAGCTCCCAGACGGTCTCCCAGAGACGGACACGCAGCAGAGAGACATCAGCCAAGCCCTCTACTACGGTATCAGCGAGCTACCTTGCGTGATCCTTTTCCACAAAAAGCGCGTCTACGCAAAGCTCTTTCGCAAGGACATCGACGCCAAGACCGTAGCTCTTGCAGAGCAGCGAGCCAAGACGGCGCCCACCTTGATAGCTGATTTCAATGCACGTATGGCGAGCACCATCTATGAGCTAGCATTTTTGCTGCAAGACAATGACAAAACGAAGCCTGTACAAGAACGCTTCACCTCAAAAGAGCTCAACACATGGATAGCCAAATGCCGTGCACTCGCCCTATCCAATGACTGCTCCGACCACCAAGAGCAGTATATACGCCTGCAATTCCTCTATCCCCTGCTGCTCATCAAGTATACAAAGATATACCAAGGAGCACACACACGAGCAAGTGAAGAGCAATTCATCCAAGCCGTAGAAGAGCTCGAGCATGCGCGCGACATTGACCCCTACTCCTCCTATGGTAGACGCGCCTACGAGCTGCGCGAGAATCTACGCCGCGCGCGCCTCAACGCGAAAGTCTACGACTAAATTAACAGTTACTCGGAGACGCGCCTAAATAGGGCGAGAGAGCCTATTTGAGTGCGGCGGCATAGAGAGCGCATCCCCTGTAGAGTGGTCATCCTCATGCGGATGACCGCGGAAAAGGCTATATCTGACACTATGTCAGATATGCAGCATGATTGTTGCGCTTGGTCACTATGAGGATCTTACTAATAAGGCAGATGCAGCAATAGTAAAGCACATTATACCTGCAGTCACAAGACTCAAATGATCTAGGCTAAGGTGAAATGACCTCCAAATACTCGGCAAGCAGCCCAAGTGGAGATTGAGCTTTTGAAGAAACTCGTAGGGCAAAGATATCTAGAACTCGATTGCCTTTAAAAAAGAGAAAAGACTTTTAGGATAAAGCGACGCCAAGAGCTCTTAGAAAAAGATTGATAATTAACTGCTAATAAATAATTTAAATTGTTTGACATAAAGAGATCAACAGTCTACTACCGCCCCCTTTTTACCCAAGAGTTGCACCGAGGCTTTAATTGTAGCCTATTTGGAAATCTATAGCATAGATCCTTGCATCGGCATACGGCGCATCGCCAAGCTCATCGAAGAGCGAAAGGGAGTGCGCATAGGTTGCAAAAAAGCAACACTCATTCACAATATGCTCAATTTAAAGACACTTTACTTGCACCGTGACACAAGTAAGCCAGCCTCCAACATAAATAATATCCTTGTCTACGCAAGGATGTGACTATTAATGCTTTGACTGGGCTTAATGCAGCAGCGACGTCTTGCGTACTTGATTAGCTGGAGCCTATCAAGTCGCAAACCGGCACAAATTTTAATGATTGATTAGAAGCATCTTACAATTTGGCTGTGTACACTGTTTGCTCCGACGTAAAGCTGGAGGATTAGGTGAGGCACAAAGCCTTGGTTTACCTATTAGGGTGCATTACACGTCGAGGAGCATTTTGCTGTGTTCATTTCAGAATTTTGCGCTAGTCTCTACTCTATATGTTTATCTAGTTAAATTACATCCTCACTAAAGGCGGCATGCGACGACATCGCAAGCTTGTAGAAGGCCAGTAGTCTGCATGGTTTTGCGTGTGAAAGTACTGAAACTAGATAGTTATTGAGAGTCCATCCATCAGTACTCTAATACTGGAGCATGTAGCTGCAAACTCAATCTCTGTTGCGTAGCTGAAATCTTTTTGATAATTTGCCCAGTGTCTTTGCATGGTCTCACTGGACTCAATGCTAGAGATGATGTTCTGATGATCAAGCAGTGTGTTTACTGTGTGGCGTTTTGTGGAGGTGGCGATGAGAGCTTGTGAGAGATGCTGCATGTTGATTTCCGCTTTGCGCAGTTTGGAGAGTATGTAAACATCGTAAAAGTCTCTTGGGCGTGTGTTGAAAATAGAGCGTGAGAGGATTGTTTCAAGCTTCTCTGCAAGAAGGGTTTCTATATTGTAGGCTTGTATGGGGATAGATCTCTCCTCTAGCATGAGTTTGAAGCTGTGGGTGATTTCTTGTGGGGTGATGGAGTCTCCTAGGGTAATATCGATCTTGAGTGGGACTTTGAGAGAGAAATATAGTGCGCTGAGACTGACGCGATAGCCTCCGTATTCATCCTTTTCCCGAATATCTTCTATGCCTTGGTATTGAAAGTTAATTCCATCGTCGAGCTCGAGAGTGAGTATGTCTTTTATCATTGCTTCGAGTCGCTCTGCTGTGACGCGAAGTCCTTTGATGGTCGCATCCAAATCCATCGTGGCGCGGGTATCTAGCCCGAGCATAAAGGCGAGCAGAAAGCCGCCTTTGAGTATCCTGTTCTTACGATAGCTTGAGAGTTAAATGCGCTCCAAAATGCGCTCCATCATGTAGTTTTGTAAGATGAGCTGCGAGCTGAGGCCTTTTTGCTGTGCTAGCTTTTTGATATGGGCTTTGAATTGCATGGCGTTTTTCATAGCAGTACTTCGAGGTAAGTTTGAACCTTTCGCTCCACTCTTAATAATTGCGCATACTCGGCAAGCTGGGTGATGTTGAGGGTTTCTCGTTTCATGTAGCGTTTGAAGGCTTCGCTAATTATTTGAATATCGACGTGGTTCTTTATGCGCAGAATGTCGCAGAGGGTGCGCTCGGGGCAATAGGCGTGTAGAGAGTTGCCCATGGGGCTTTGGAGAGTGGTGATTCCTACAGGGTAGAGTTTGTCAATTTGCGTGCTACAGCGGATGTCTTCTTGCTTCGGAGAGCTCAGGTTGTAACCCTCAGGAAAGATCATGTGAACGTGCTGGGGTGTCCTGTCACTGAGGTCTGCGAGGTACAGGGCGGTCTCTAGGGCGTAGATTCCACGCGGGTAGCGGCTTTGGAGTGAGAGAAACTCATCGTCAAATGCCTCAGGAAGAGTGTAGACTCCGCGCGCCACTTTCGTGAGTGCGCCTTGTGACTCAAGGTACTTGAGACTACCACGCAAGAGTCCTGCGGCGGTGACCATCTTGGACGTGACGGTACCACCATGCTGCTTTGCCAACTGAAGAATGGCTTGCGATGGAGGTAATATTGGGATTATATTTGACATTCTTGCTTGATTTATTATATAAAATCAAGCTTCAATGTCAAGCGTGGAAACTTTTCTAGCTTATTCGTCGCTGCCGCGCCCTTTATGGCGGTGCAGAAAATATATTGAGCTCATTGAGGAGATGGAGATCTACGCTGCGATACATCCTGCATTCCCGAAATTTATGGCGAGCGTATTCTTCTTAAGTATCTAAAAATAATAAAATGACTCTATATTTTTGCTTGCATTTTCCATCGTTACATATTATAATTAGTGGCGAGGAGTACAACCATGGCTATAGTACATCAAAAATGCAAGAAAACAGGCACTGTCTATGCTTATGAAAATACAGCATACTGGGACAAAGAAAAGAAACAATCACGCGCAAAGCGCAAACTCATTGGCAAAATTGACCCCAATACAGGAAAAATAGTACCTACTCGCGCATATAGAAAAAAGCAAGATACAACCACCTCACCACAAACGCAAACAGCTAGCAGCCCTGAAGATGTAGCCCAATACACGCGCAAGTTTTGTGGAGTAAATCATCTGCTTAGCCAGATTGGCAAGCAGTTAGGGATTACGCAAGATCTCAAAGCAATATTTCCCAATGACTATAAGCAAATACAATCTGTTGCACAATACCTCATTCTTGAAGAAAATCCCCTCCACGTCGTGCCTTGAAAGCACGTTCGAGCCGCAGCCAGAGTGAGGTGATGAGCGGATTGCTTCTGCGGAAATTGTTCACAATGCGCCTTGCTTCTGTAGGCGAGATGTCGAGCCCAGCCATGGTCTTGGCAATCTGCACGAACACCTTCGCTCCTGCGCCATAGCCCAGTCCGAGGACACGAGCTTTGGCGAGGCGGTAGAGGTCAGGGTTAGCGTGCCTGAGCTCCTCGGGTTGATCCCAACCCATCGTCGCGCAAGCATGCGCCTCGTAGACCGATATACCAGTCGCGAGCTGTTCCATCATGTCGTTGTCACCTGCGAGCCACGAGAGCACACGCTGCTCGATCTGACTGAGATCGGAGATGACGAAGGTCTTGTTCGGGCGAGCAGTAAGCATGGAGCGGAGGTCAACGCCAAAGCTTTGCTTGCGAGGGAGATTCTGGATGTTGAAGCCCGCGTCTGCTGACCACCTGCCCGTGTGTGCGCCGCAGTACTTGAGTCCGTAGCCGAACGTCCCGTCGGGGCGAATGCGAGATTGCAAAGCCTTGAGCTTATTGAGCAATAGGTCAGATC
>CAYJOV010000094.1:0-9397 GCA_964371905.1 uncultured Akkermansia sp.
AAAGCACTCAAAAGCTGCCTCGTGAAGCGATTTTCTGAATTTTCTTATTTAGAAAGACGAGAATTTAGAAGCCCCCTTTATCACCTAAAAAGATCTCTCCATGAGTACCAACGGACTGAGGCACGGGGCTTGAGAACATAGGAAGCCCCACGTAATCTATCTTATCATCAGTGTAGAGGGAGTCCTCATAAGACATCACCGTTGCGTAGGGATACGCCTTCCAACCCGACACCACTGTGATATAGGCACCACTCGCGTAGGGGGTGCCCCCCTCATTTGCAGGTCCTCGGCTAGACGAGGCTCGTTATCACCACTGATGTGTGCCAATGCATCATGCATATCCCCATCGGCATTATAATCGAGCTTGGCCACCATGGCAGGATACACCGCTATATGAGAGATACCTGCCGACATCAGAGCTTGGTTGAACAAGGTGGAGCAGAGGCGTGCATGCATTTCCATGCCTCCAAGGACGAGAAAGACATCATCATCGTCGCACTGCTTCATTTCCTCTCGGATGTGAATGCTCATATTGTATACCTTGCCATACACAGCTGGTGCGACGACGCCAAAAACACCAAAACCGATGAGCAGAAGTAGAGCAGCTAGATTCATTCAACCTATCTTACCAGCATTGAACACACAATCAAACTAAATATGTCGCAACGGTCAATATTGGCACAACGTCAAGCAGTCCCCCAAAAAATGACTCGCACGATTTCTATTGAGAGGCAGGTATGTTTTTAGCAGCTCCGCTCTTGATTCTCCTGCTATCATTTGCTACACTGCTGGCGTGATCTTTTTAAAATCTATCTTCAGGCTGCGCGAGAAGGCGCATCAGGAGCAGCGCCAGCCCGATGACATGAACATCCTCGATCACCTCGAAGATCTGCGACGCACCATCATACGCATCGCGATCACGCTGATCGTCTCCATGTGCATCTGCTTTGGCTTTGCCCCCACCCTCATGGAGCTCGTCAAAGGTCCCGTTGACGCCGTCTGGCAACGCTACGAGCAAGAGCACCTCCCCTCCGACATCGATGTCGATGACTGGATCGAGGCCAAGCACCTCTCCTCGGTGACCATCACGCTGCCTGACAAAGCACGCGAGCTGCTGCTGCGCGAGCAGAGAGACGAGGTCTTGCGCCTGCTACCCCTCATCCCCATCCTCAATGCCGCCACCCTGCTCCCCGAGAGCAAGCGCGAGCCCTACATACTCGCCGCCCTCGCCGAGAGCCCGCAGGACGCCCAGAGTGCTCTGAGTCTCCTAGGGACAAAAGCCGTGCTGCGCAATGCGCGCGGGCGCGAGGCCTTGCAGCTCATGGGTGCCTTTCACCCTGCGGAGGCCTTCATGCTCTCGCTCACCCTCTCTTTCTTTGGCGGTATTGTGCTCGCCTTCCCCCTGCTGATGTACTTCATCCTGCAATTCGTCCTCCCTGGGCTGCACCAGCATGAGAAGCGTCTGCTCTACAAGTGCGTCTTCTGGGGCTTTGGGCTCTTTGTGGCGGGGTGCAGCTTTGCCTACTTTGTCGTGCTGCCGCGTGTGTTGAGCTTCTTCTATAGCTACTCGCTGAGCCTTGGCATCTCCAATGACTGGCGCATCGGTGACTACATCAGCTTTGCCATCAAGCTCGTCTGCGTCTTTGGGGCGGTCTTTGAGCTACCTGTGCTCGTCATCCCCTTTATCAAGCTGGGCGTGCTCAGCTACGAGGTGATGAAGCGCACGCGCGCCTATGCGCTCATCGCCTGCCTCTTCATCGCGCTACTACTCGCCCCCGCCCCCGATCCAGGGACGATGCTCATCATGGCGGCTCCCATGTATCTGCTTTACGAGCTATGCATTCTCTACGCTTGGTACGAGAATCGCGCACGCGCTCGTCAAGCCCTCACTGTCATCGATGAAGAGGGAGAGGAAGAGAAAAACTCGTGATTATTTTCCGATTCCTCTTGACATTAATGGCACATTGCTGTAAATATTTCCTTCACAAAGTTATGGCTAAGAAAAGCTGGATCGAAAGAAACAAAAAAAAGGCAGCAGTCGCGGCTCGCTACGCAGAGGTACGCGCAAAGCTGAAAGCTGAGGGCGACTACATCGGCCTCACCATGCTCCCACGCAATGCATCCCCCATTCGTCGCGTCAACCGCTGCGAGCTCACAGGTCGTCGTCATGCCTTCCTGCGTCGCTTCCACCTTTCACGTATCGCCTTCCGCGAACTTGCCAATGCTGGCATGATTCCTGGAGTGACAAAGTCGAGCTGGTAAGCTTGCTGGGTCTACACAGCATCAATTTTTCGCGGGTCGCTTTGTTAGTAAGCAACCCGCGCTTTTTTATATGCCCATCTATCAGTACATCTCCGAGCATCCCGAGGATGAGAGCCGCTCTTGCCGCCAATGCCGCAAGGGCTTTGAGCTCATGCGCCCCCTTGATAGAGCAGCTCTCACTCACTGCTTTTACTGCAAAAACCCCATACGCAAGCTGATCAGCCCTGTGAATAGCCCCAAGATCACCGCCCCTCTCTCCATCAGTGACGCGAAGAAGGCGGGATTCACAGTCCTTGAGCGGCGTGACACGGGCACCTTTGAAAAGCTCTGATTAGCGAGCGATCACCATTCAAACCATGAAGGAAAAGTTACCCGTCAACGAGGATGTCATCTTCAACAAGCAACTGCTGAGCATCGAGCGCTCGCAGGAGAATAATAAGCGTACGCGCGTCGGGCTCAGTGCCATCGTCTTCTGGATGGTCTTTGCCGTCATCCCCCTCCTCTTCTGGACCTACAGCCTCGTGTACCGCTCCTTGGTGGAGTGAGACCACACAGAGCTTCCCACTCGTCCCCTCACACACAACCGCACGCCTATGACCCCCTCTATCTCCCTCTGCTGTGCCCTACTCTGCCTGAGCTCCGTGAGTGCCTCCACCCCCATGAGCTGGGAAGAGGTAGAACGTGAAGCTCTCGACACGCGCGGTCGACTGGAGTCCATCTTTGAGATCGCCCAATACGGCACACGTGATCAGATGATCAATGCACTCGCGGTAGATAGCGAGGCTCTCCATCGCGTCGATGCTCAAGGTCGCTCGCTCATTGAGCTCGCCACGCTAGGGGAGAATAGGAGCGTGCTCGTCTTTCTTCGCAATACGGCACGCCTGCAACGCGCGCAGGCAGCACGCAACCAACAGCGCAACAGCGAGCGAGCGCAAAACACCCTCCCGCTCGCCACACGCGCCATATCCGCCATCCAGATGAACGACACGGCCGTGCTCAAGCAGCTCATTAAGGAGGGCTTTGTCCTCAATGGCTACTATCCCTTTATCAAGGCGACCCCGCTTGAAGAGGCCATCAAATTCGGCTCGATGGGATGCCTACGCCTCCTCATCGAGTCAGGGGCGAATTGGCGCGTGATCTCCCAGCGAGAAGATCACGCCAAGCCCATGCTCATGGTCGCCGCACGCCACAATCGCGCAGAAATGATCGACTACCTCATTTTCCTCGGCGCGCATCCCATGAGCAAGGGCAACAATGGAGCCACCGCCCTGCATGATGCCTGCTACTACAATAACGTTGACGCCATACGCGCCCTACTCCCCCACTACAAAGAGATGAACTTCTCTCCTTGGGGCGAGCGCAATGAGTACCCCCTGACGCTCACCATCCTCTATCATGATGGGACGGATGTCATCGAGCTCTATTCAAAGGCGGGATTTGATCCCGATCACAAGATGTTTTCCGAAACACCACTCATCAGAGCAGCCAAGCTAAACAAGCTTGAGGCGATCAAGGCACTGCTCAAAGCCGGAGCTAGCCTAAAGAGGCAGGATGAGCATGGGAAGACGCCTCGTGACTACGCCAGTCCCGAGGGACGCGCGATACTCGACGCGCATCGCTAGTGCTGCTTTTTAAGGAGGCTTCTCATTTCTCGCGAGGCTAGATTTTGAGATGGATTTTCCGATTTGATGGTTCTGAGTACGAGTACTCGCCCTATTTTGTTACATTATACAGCCAGAGTAATAACTCATCCGCAACAGTAAAATCGCCCCTGTCACGGTACGAACCGAGACAGGGGCGAGGATTTTACATCGCTGCAATCGCTACAACTTAAACCTTGCGGCGACGGCGGCGCGCGAGCAAGGAGCTCAGAGCGAGCAAGCTCATCGTCGCCGTGCTAGGCTCGGGGACAAAGAGGTAGACACCTGTTTCATCATGCCTGATCTCGAATCTTGAATGCTGCTCCACCACCTCACCGTCCAGATGGAGAACGTAGGTGATGTTTTCATTGCTCGCATCAAAATTCTCAGTCGATCTTGCGTCGATGAAATAAAGCGGAGATGCACTCGCATAGTCCCCCTCATCACCCTGAAGATAAACATTAATAGTCAGCGACTTTCCATCTTCTGCACCATTAAGATCGAGCGACATGTCATCTCCCATCACAAGGACAGAGGAGCTCTTCGCATTCTGCGTGTGGAAGTTCAGCGTGCTGGAGTTGATCTCAAGCTTCGACCCCAGACCTTCAGCGACATTACCACCGCCCTCTTCCACCGTGAGTACGTCTGTCATCTCGACGCGTGCGCTGCTACTAATGCTACCAAAGGTAACACCATCCTGCGCATTCCACGATTCGGATGTCACCGTGAAGTGACCCGCCTCAAAGACCAACTCGCGCTGCCCTGCCATCTTGCTGAGCTCCTCAGCAGTCTGCACACCATTGAGAACATTGCCCCCCGTCGTGATGTTACCGATGAGGCGTGTTGTATTACGCCCATTTGTACTATTCGTAGTGAGTATGGTATCACCTACCATGGACTGAACCGCATTGCCAAAGCCGACAAGCTTTTTGCTACCGTCACCTTGCTTGTCATAGACGAGAGCAGAGACACGCACACCTGCGGCATCGCCTTCTACAGCTGTGGCGTTGAAGCGTATCTTATCAACGACTACCTCTCCAGCTTCATTCGTATCGTTCAGTCTATAGCCATAGGATGTACTATAGATCGACTTCCCTTCAGCATCTTCTTCAAAGTGACTCTCGTCCACTGAACCGTAGTTGAGAATACCCGTGACGACAGTTTGGGCGTCGAGCTTGCCACTGCTATCAGCTACATCGTCGAGCTGCGCTTTGATCACACCATAAAAGGCCCCCGCCTCCGAATCTGCTGTCGCCTCGCTAAATTTAGTTCTGAAGTGACTATTGTTTAACATAGTTCCATAAGCGTTACCAATTTGGGCACCTACAGCAACTGTTAGAGCGCCCTCGACACCAACTACCTCTTCTCCTACTGTAGCAGTGATGGTGCCTGCAACAATATTGAGCGTCGTATCTCGATCAGTCTGCTTAATAAGACCGGTACCTGGAAGATTACTACCGCCTGCGCCCAGACCCGCAGCAACACCTTTTCCCACACTAGAGGTGAGTGTACCAAGTAGCTGACCTTTATCGAGATTGGCTCCGTTGAGCCATACGGCTACCGCAGAGCCATCATCGACATGGGTGATAATACTGTTATCCACACCCAGCTTCGTGGCGTTCAAATTAAGCCCATTAACATAGTCTGTCCCCACGATCGTGGCTCCCCCAGCAAAGCCTTCCTGACGTATGATCTTCATATTCGTGTTGTTCCAGTCAAGAAAGAAGCCTGCCGATGTACCTTTTAGACCATCTATCGCATTCGTGTTGGAGAAGCCTACGGACGCAGTCGTTCCACCCAAAGTTGAGCCAAGGAGGTAACCCACGCTCGCGTTGTAATTATCGGCGAGTCCTTTGTTTTCCGAGATCATTGTAAAGTCACCAGAAATCAAGCCTATACCGGATTTATCGCCCACTTTCATGAGTTCGTCTGTCAGATGCGCCGTAGCAAAGTTCAACTGACCTGCCCTACCTGTGACCTTCACCGTGGCATCCTTTACAATATAGCCCCCATTGGGTCTATTGGTGATATCAAAGGCAAGACCAGCACCCTGTCCCATGTTCAAGGCAGTTACACTCGACTTATCGGATGTCGATGATACATTTACCGTGATATTGTTCATATAACCGATTGTCGCATTCGGCACCTGCACATTTCTCGCGGGCTCCGTATCAGTCGCCGGTATTGTCACAGTAGTAGTGCCTCCATCGATATGAATCCCCGTTACACTTCCAGCAGAGGATACTTTGATTTCGGCGTTCTCCATCTTCTCTATGGTGCCATACTCGAGATCGATACCATAGGCAGTACCATCAAGAGTAGTCGAGCTCACATCGAGTTTACCGGTAAAATTGACAAGCGTGCTCTTAGCCCCCGAGGCTAAAAAGTTATCTCCCGAAAGCCCCAAACCGCGTGCTTCTTGGGTCGAGGTTACCACGATCTTACCGCCAATTTCCGCTATATTAGAACCTCCACCGAGCCCCATACCTATAGCGCCTGAGTTCGTAACCGTGTTGTTCACAGTTATAGTCTCAATATTAGTCTCATCAGTACCGACTAAAATACTGCCTGTAGAGATGGCACCGTTCAGACCAACACCGACGAGATAGTGATCTTTGAGGGTAATGCTCGGGTCAACGGGGGACACTTCAAAGATAGAGTCTTTATCGGCGCTCAGACTACCTAGAGTACCTGTGATCTCACCCGTTTTTACTTGGAAGATAAAGGGGTCATTATGTGTTAACTCAGGTATTGTTACAGCTGTGGGCTCGGAAGTAGGCGTCGGCTTAGATTCCTCCGCTTGGGCGAAAGTGCCAGTAAAGCCTCCCATAGCGAGCGTAGCGCATAAGGAAGGCGTTATTTTTTTTAGAATGATAGGGCTAGACATAAGATTTTTTCTAAAGGTTAGATCTGCACATATCCTATACCTTCGAAAAATATAGTCAAGCGGAATATGTAAAACACAAAAAACTAATTATAGATACGTATTACTAGGATATGGAAAACATCAACTTATATCAATATATACAAATCTAATACAATCTACACCCTTAATAATTCTATTTAAAATTCAAAAAAATGACACAGAAAAGCACCAAATCAATCTCCTGTTTCTATGATTTTCATCATCAATTTTTTTAAATTTTTAAATTTTAAAAAAAATTTTTTTGAGTCTTCAAGACCGTGTAATCGAGATAGAAAAACGCCAAGGATAGTAATGACACGACTCCTTGGCGTTTATGATGAGCATCTCAGAGGTGAGATATCGCAGATTTTTCTAGTACTAATTACTTCACATCAAAGCGTGTGGAGAAAATAAGCACCTCGAAGGGCGCAAGCTCGATGCTCACACTCCCCGTCTCGGGCAGCGATAGCTCCTTGATACGCTGGTCGCCGAAGGGGGACTTGAGCATGATAGCCGCCTTGCGCGTCGGCTCAAAGAGGGCGGTGGAGAACTCAATGCTCTGTGGCTTGTCGTCAGGATTGCGCAGGGCGAGAGTGGCACCACGATCGCCGCGCCATGCGGCGTAGCCGTAGATCTTGCCCTGCTCGGGGTTGCCGCCGACCCAGTGGACATCTGCCATCACATCCTCGTACTGGTCTGCCCAGCGTATAGCCTCGGCGATGTCGTCCCATGCCTTGTCATTCATCATCCCTGGGGTGAGGTAGAGCTCTTGGAGCCCTGCGCCCGAGCCCATGAGGATGCGTATATCCTTCTTGAGATCATTGTCGACGGGGAAGTTGTACTTGTCGCGCGTGGGGTCGCTGACGAGCTGGGCGTTGGCGGCGGAGTCATCCGTCTTTTGCACCTTGAGATTCTCGCTCCAGACATCTTTGGCCTTGGTGTCGCTGTCCACCGTGCCTTGCTTCGTATAGCGACGCTTGTCGCTGCATCGGGGCGCTTGGAACTCGAGCCCCAGCACGATGCCGTGGTGCATGACGGAGTTGAGCGGGTAGAGGGGATTGTGACGCGCAAAGCTATTGTAGCAGGCCGCGTCGCGGAAGTTGATGTACTGCTCGCGGTTGCTCCCCTTGCCTATCCAGAAGACATCGGCCGTACCCGTGCGCCAGATACTGTCGATATGGTTGAGCCAGAAGGGGCTCGGCCATGTGCCCACCGTGGTATTGAGGAAGACCTTGCTGTTGACCTGTCGCAGCTCGTTGGCGATGTTAAGCAGTCCCATGAAGTGGGGGGAGACGCCCTCGCCGGCGCGGTCCCACTTGAAGTAATTCACCCCGTCTTGGGTCATGAGCTTCTTGTGCAGATTCAAGAACCAGTCGTAATAGCCCGCGTAGGCGAGGTCAAGCTGCTTGGCATCTTGGGGGATCTGGCCGTGCTTTTTAGCGTAGTTTGCACGCTCTTTGTCGCCGTAATAGCCACCGAGGGGGGAGACCCAGATGCCGAAGTGGGACTTGATCTCCTTGATGGCGCGGCTGAGATTGGCAAAGCCTTGGGGGAATTTCTTCTTGTCGGGATGCCATGGGATGTCGTTGTAGTTGTCCCAGCCATCATCGAGGACGAAGGAGTCGAGGGTGATGCCGCGCTTCTCGGTGAGCTCCTTGCCGTAGTCCTTGACGGTGGCGAGCATGTTTTGCTCATTCGGGTTGAGCCCGTGATCGTACCAGCCATTGTATTGCAGGAAGAAGCGGAAGGGGTGCGCGCGCTCATTCTCGAGATAGGAGAGGAAGCCGCGGCGCAGCTGTCCGTCGGGGTAGACTCCCTGCACGGTGCTAAAGCTATAGCACTGTCCTACGTGCATGGGTAGCTGGCAGTCAAAGCCTATGCTCGCACCCTGCGGGGTGATCTTTGCCTGACCTACAGGATTCTCAATGCCAAAGAATTGACGCCTATCGCTGTGGATGAGCGGCGAGCCTACGGCCTGTCCCTTGATCTCAAAGCCCGTGCCTGTGAGATTGATGAGATCGATATGGGTGATTTTGATGGGCTTGGTCGCGGAGATGGTGTAGTTCTGCTTGACGTAGTGGGCATCATCGCGCAGCTCGGCTTGCCACTTGATGGAGATACCGGCAGCCTCATTGCTCAGGGTGGCCGAGAGGGCGACACCTGCACTGCGGCTGCTCTGGCGCGCGCCTAGGGGCTGTGCCTCGATGCGTGCCACAGTCACGGGGCTGACCTTGAAGCTGCTGGCGGGGTAGACTCCCTGCTCGGTGGTGAGGGAGAAGGTGGGCTGGGCGCTGGATGTCGCGGCGCGCCCCTTTTGCTGGAAGGTGAAGCTGGTGGGGGATGCCCCCCGCGTGCCCCAAGTGAGGATGTTGTTGGAGAGGGTGTAGCTGTCGTCACTGTGCAGGGTGAGGTTCGCTTTCTCGGGTGCCTCTCCGGGGTAGGGCACGCTGTTTTCAGCGAGGGCGCAGGGGCTGAGCAGGAGGGTAGCGGCTAGGGCTGGGAGTATTTTCATGGACGATATGGAAATGGGGGGTATAGGAGAGGAGGTCTAAAATCTCAGTTCAGACCACCTCTAGATAGATTTATTACT
>CAYJOV010000095.1:0-9365 GCA_964371905.1 uncultured Akkermansia sp.
GCACCATTGAGCGCACGCGCCAAGCCCCCGAACAGCACAAGCAAATCTTCCAAGAGTTCCGCAGCAAAGCAGCACAACTCCGCGAGTCGGCTTCAGAAGAATGCCTACGCATCTTCGACGATAGTCAAGCTGCTCTACGCCTCATCGATGAAGCCCAAATCAAGCAACGCTACGCGCGCATTGCTGACCTCCTCTCCCCTAAGACAGAGGGAGAAGCTCCCAACAAAGCCGAAGCCATCAAGCAGCTCAAAGCCCTCGTCGCGGACATCCGCGCCCTCAAGCGCTGACACAGCCCTCACATCCGCATCTCCGAGATCATCCTCAAAGCACAGTACAAATAATCCCCATGACAGCCCCCCTTCTCCTTGCGACACTCTGCCTAGCGGGTCTCGCCACAGCAGCCCCCGAGGCTGCAACGCCCCCCGCGCCAGCTGACGCAGCCGCCCAGCCCGCCCGAGCTGAGCTCACCCTCGCCGAGCGCAACTACATCCTCGAAACCCTCGCACGAACCATCGAGGGTTCTATCTTAATGATCGAGTCCCCCCTCTCTGAGCACAAGCCCGAGCAATGGCGTATCATCCTCCTCGAGCGCGAGCTCCACCGCCGCTCAGCCTCCCCCGACGGCCTGAGTCCGGCACAACAGCAGCTCCACAACGCAGAGCTTGAGCTGCTCAAGAGCACCATTGAGCGCACGCGCCAAGCCCCCGAACAGCACAAGCAAATCTTCCAAGAACTCCTCGACAAATCGGCACAACTCCGCGAGTCGGCTTCAGAAGAATGCCTACGCCTCTTCGACGAGAGCCCAGCTACTCAACGCCTCATCGATGAAATCCAACTCAAGCAACGCTACAAGTCCATTGCTGACCTCCTCTCCCTTAATACAGAGGGAGAAGTCTCCAACAAAGCCGAAGCCATCAAGCAGCTCAAAGCCCTCGTCGCAGACATCCGCGCCCTCAAGCGCTAACCCACCCTTCACAGCCCTCACATCCTCTACAATCATGCGAAGCCTCCCCCTCATCGCCCTCCTTGCGAGCCTAGCCTCAGCAGCTCCCGAAGCAACAACGCCCCCCGCACCCCTCGCGCCAGCTGGCGAAGCCATCGCGAAGGCCGCAGAGGCGCCACTCAGTACAGCTGAGCGCAACTACGTCCTCGAAAAACTCGCACGAGACTTAGAATCGACAAAAAAAACTCAACACTCCCCCGAGAGCCAGAACTCCCTCGACCTCCTCTTCGTAGAGCGATCACTCTATGCAGCAGAGGTCGCGATGGAAGGGCTCAGCAAGGAACAAAGGGACTTCTTTAACAAAGAGCGCAAATATCTTGAGCATGTCGCCCAGTTGATGCGCACGGAAGCCCCCGCGAAGCACGAGAATA
Source organism: uncultured Akkermansia sp. (assembly GCA_964371905.1). Classification (GTDB taxonomy): domain Bacteria; phylum Verrucomicrobiota; class Verrucomicrobiia; order Verrucomicrobiales; family Akkermansiaceae; genus Akkermansia. The sequence continues at coordinate 1,375 of CAYJOV010000095.1, forward strand.
TTTTTATAACCATGTTGCAAGAGCAAAGGCGGCTCCGCGAGACAGCTAGCCCTGAGATTGAACGCCTCTTTTTCAACAGCCATGCCTTCCAAGCTCTCAAGGATGAGATCAACATGGACGAGAGAATGTACTACATCACAGGTCTCAAAACGCGGGCACTGAGAAAGATCCAGCTCAAACCAAGAAAAAAGCTCACCAAGGAACAAGAAGCCAAGCTCACCCAAGAGCTCATCGACGACCTCCGCTCCCTCAAGCGCTGACCCCCCTTCACTGCCCGCACATCCTCTGCAATCATGCGCACTCTCCCCCTCCTTGCCCTTCTTACGAGCCTCGCCTCAGCAGCACCCGAAGCAACAACGCCCCCCGCACCAGCCTGCGAAACCGCCAAGCCCGCCCTAGCTGAGCTCACCGTCGCCGAGCGCAACTACATCCTCGAGACCCTCGCGAGCTCTGTCGAGAATGCCATCCTCACCGCAGAGTCCCCCCTCATGGAGTACAAAGCAGAGCAGAGACTCCTCGTCCTCCTCGAGCGTGAGCTCATCCGCATCAACATCCCCCTCGACGGACTCAGCGCCGCGCAGCAGCACTACCACAAGGCAGGCGTCGCGCTGCTCAAAAGCACCGTCGAGCGCATGCGCGAAGCCGACCCTGCACAGCTGAGAAGCCTTTTCGAAGATCTTCGGAACAAAGCGCAAGAACTCCGCGACAAAGCCCCCGAAGAATGCGAACGCCTCCACGACGACCAGCCGGCCTTTCTCGCCATCGCAGATGAAGTCCAAGTCGAGCAACGATTTGCCCAGATCTTAGACCTCCTCTACCCAAAGAAAGAGGGAGTCGAGCCCGACAAAGCCGAAGCCATCAAGCAGCTCAAAGCCTACGCCGCGGACATACGCTCCCTCAAGTGCTAACACAGCCCACACATCCTCTACAATCATGCGCAAGCTCCCGCTCCTAGCCCTCCTTGCGAGCCTCGCCTCAGCAGCTCCCAAAGCAGCTCCCGAAGCAACAACGCCCCCCGCTCCAGCCAGCGAAGCCACCAAGCCCGTCCTCACTGAGCTCACTGCTGCCGAGCGCAACTACATCCTTGAGACCATCGCGAGCTCTGTCGAGAATACCATCCTCGCCGCAGAGTCCCCCCTCATGGAGTACAAGGCAGAGCAGAGACTCATCGTCCAGCTTGAGCGTGAGCTCATCCGCATCAGCATCCCCCTCGACGGACTCAGCCCCGCACAACAGCGCTACCACAACGCAGGCATCGCGCTGCTCAAGAGGACCATCGAGCGCCTGCGCCAAGCCGACCCAGCGCAGAAAATAAGCGTTTTCGAAGATTTCCAGAACGAGGAGGCAGATCTCTACGACAATGCCCCCGATGAATGCCCGCGCCTCCACGATGACCAGCCAGCCTTTCTCGCTATAGCAGATGAAATCCAATTCGATCAACGATTCGGCCAGATCATGGACCTCCTCTACCCTAAGAAAGAGGGAGTCGAGCCCAACAAAGCCGAAGCCATCAAGCAGCTCAAAGCCTACGCCGCGGACATACGCGCCCTCAAGCGCTAACAAGACCACAAGCCATCACACGCAACATGAAAAAACTCCTCCTCGCCACCTGCCTCCTCGCCCTCCCTCTCCTGAGCCACGGCGAGTCAGTCGCGCTCACCCAGACATCGCTCAGCCGCTACGTCGAGGGGGAAAACAAGCTACGCGCCTGCTTCTTCTCCCCCGATGGACGCTACTTTGTCGGCATGAGAGACCAGTACAAGACCGGGGTACCCCCCATCTTTGTCCTCGACCTCCACAGCGCCAAGAGCTACGACATAGACCACAGCTCTGGCTGGCACATCACCTTCTCTCCCAGCAGCCGCTACATGGTTCTCTCCGAGTCGGGCGACAACAAGGCGAGCCACTACCCGCAGACCATCCTCGTCGAGCTCCCCACGGGAGCCGTGCACAAGATCGCGCCCGATGTGGCGATGCAGGCATTCTTCTCCCCCGATGAGCGCTACATCGCCTTCTCCTACGAGCGAGAGCAGAAGATACAGCTCTACGACCTCCGCGCCAAGCGCAGCCTCAAGGAGCACAAGCTCGGAGAATTCGGAGGCTACGACGACATCCTCTGGAGCTCGCAGGGCAACATCGTCGCCGTCGAAAAAGGGCGTCTCGTCTTCCTCCAAGTCCCCAGCCTCAAGCAGAGCGGCGAGATCAAGTGGCAAAGCGATAGCAGCCCCCGACTACTGCGCTACACCCCCGACGGCAAGTACCTGATCGTCGGACTCTCGGCGAACACCCCCGAGGCCAGCAGCAGCCTCTTCTACATCAATGCTGAGACAACGAAGTACAAGAAGCTACTCGAGACCTGCCCCCAGAGCCTAGGCATCTCCGCCGATAGCAAGACTCTCCATTATGACGATGGAAAAAACAACTACAGCTACACCATCGCGACAGGCGACAGCTCTCAGCAGACATGGGCAGGAAAGCTCAAGAGCTGCTTCTACAGCCCCGATGGTCAGCACCAGCTCGCCGAGCGAGGCGATCAAAACATTCTCACCCACGACCGCAGCTATGGGCACAAGGTCGATCCCCAGCTGGGCATCAAGGCGCATCTACGCGAGGTCGTTTACTCCCCCTACGGACGTAGCCTCTACTTCACCACCTACGGCAACGAGTGCTACATCTACAACTACGACTTCAACAGCCGAAAGCTCAGCGCCCCCCTCAAGAGCAGCACCCAGAGCCGCTACACCTTCACCCCCGACAACAAATCACTCATCGAGATCAGCCCCGAGGGATTGCGCGTGCATCCCATCCCCTGATAGTAATATGATCAACGTCGAAGTCCACACCCAGACCTACGCCGAGCTCCTCGTCACCCTCGACCACGAGGGCATTGAGCGACTCACCGCGGAGCTAGGCCATCTGATAGGCGAGCCCCCTGATCACCTCCATCTCTACTGCGCCTCATGGACAACGCCCGAGGGCGCGGATCTCGCAGAGAAGATGCTCTCGGGAGAGAGCTACCACTGGTGTCACATGCTCACGCTGGCGAGCGTAGCCGAGCCCCGCGAGCACACGACACAAGCCTACATCGACGCCCACATCACAGGCATATGGCGCAAGCAGTATGCAGCCCTGACTGCCACACTCCTCTGCGCCCAAGCAGAGCTCCACGAGCTGCGAGAGTCGCTGACCCAACTAGCCGCGACAAAAGACGCATTCTCTTGGACACTCCCCTCCACCTACGAGCTCAGACGCAGCCTCCGCAGAAGGAAACAAGAGCACAACATACTCAACATACACTTTCGATTCTCTGAGGATTTCTCAGAGAAAGGGTGACTGATACCAGTCACCCTTGTAAAGAGAAGGCGATGAAGCTCACCCATCAGACCATGAGGTCGGGGCGGAAGACCTCGTCGAATTTCTCCTCGCTCATCAAGCCCAGCGAGAGGCAGGCCTCCTTCAGCGTGATATTCTCCTTGTGAGCCTTCTTCGCTGTCTTGGCGGCGTTTTCGTAGCCTATGTAGGGATTCAAGCAGGTGACGAGCATGAGGGAGCGATTGAGATTCTCCTGCATCTTCTCCTTATTCGCGCGTATACCTGAGACGCAGTGTACGCGGAAGGAATTCAACCCATCGGCGAGCAGACGCACCGATTGCAAGAAGTTGTAGATGCATACGGGCATGTAGACATTGAGCTCAAAGTTCCCTTGCGAGGCGGCGACGCCAATGGCAGTGTCGTTGGCGATCACCTGCACGGCGACCATGGTGAGAGCCTCGCACTGGGTGGGATTCACCTTGCCAGGCATGATGGAGCTACCGGGCTCATTCTCGGGGATGGAGATCTCGCCTATGCCGCAGCGGGGGCCCGAGGCGAGCCAGCGCACGTCGTTGGCTATCTTCATCACATTCGCAGCAAGTGCCTTGATGGCACCGTGGGCGTAGACGATCTCATCCTTCGAGGTCAGGGAGTGGAATTTATTCTCCGCGGTGATGAAGCTCTCGCCTGTGATGGCGGAGATCTCGGCTGCCGAGACCGCACCGAATTCCTTGGGTGCATTGATGCCTGTGCCTACCGCTGTGCCACCGAGGGCGAGTTCCGCGACGCCGACGAGTGAGGCACTGATCATCTCCTTGGTCTTTTCGAGCATGTTGCGCCAGCCGCTGATTTCTTGCGAGAAGGTGATGGGGGTGGCGTCTTGGAGGTGGGTGCGTCCCGATTTGATGATGCCTTGATTGTCGGCTTCGAGGCGCAGGAATTCGGCGATCATGAGATCAATAGCGGGCAGGAGCCTTTCCTTGGTCTCTAAGACCGCGGCGATGTGCATGGCGGTAGGGAAGGTGTCATTGGAGCTCTGAGACATGTTCACATCGTCATTGGGATGCAGCAGGGTCTCACCTGCTAGGGCATTGCCGCGATTCGCGATGACTTCATTGCTGTTCATATTGGACTGCGTCCCACTGCCTGTTTGCCAGACGGCAAGGGGGAATTGATCGCGGAGCTCTCCTGCCAAGATCTCGTCACAGACCTGCGAGATGAGTTGGCATTTTTCATCGCTGAGCTTGCCCAGCTTGTTGTTGGCTCGCGCCGCGCCCTTCTTGAGGATGGCAAAGGCGCGTACGATCTCTTGGGGCATCTTCTCGGTGCCTATTTCGAAGTTTTGCAAGCTTCGCTGCGTCTGTGCTCCCCAGTATACGTCCTTGGGTACTTTGATTTCCCCCATCGTGTCTTTTTCAATTCTATAGTCCATGATGATAAAATGTTACCAAGTTAGTTTATACTAACATAAAATCATTGTCAACGCCCAAGGCCTTCATCGTGCATGATGTCACACACATCTCCAACAAAGAAGGCTTAGCAGTCGGTGCTGCTAAGCCTTCTGGAGAGAGAGTATTGCTGCGCTCTTACAACATCACCTTGTGGGTGGACATGGTAAGAGAGCCGCAAGTGTTGTATTGCAGTTGATTGGTGCATCGTTTGAGCCACTTCCACTTATGACGATTCTCTGGGGCTGTGGGAACACAGGTGATGACGACGGAAAATACGATCATAAGTAGCTTGATGAGATGTTTCATTGTGTGTGGGGGGGGGTTGGAGCTGGTAGGGATCATCTCACTCTGTCCGCACCCTATGCGCCATCACAAACCCTCAATCAACCTCGCGAGTCACGCTCACTTTCTTCCCACATTGACGAGTCTGTCATGGCTTTGCATGGATGTTCATCTGCGCGTCGTCGCAACAGGACATCATGGATAACCTACCTCGGTAGTCTAACACTATTTTAATCGTACGACAATGCATTTTTTCGAAAAATCAAAATTATTTTAATCACTGATAATGAATAATTATACATGCAATACTAAGAAATACACCCCCATGATTGCCTCATGGTAATTTCTCATTATCCCTAGGGGAAAAATAGGATATAAGCATAGCTCTCAAAATGAGAATATACTGCATTTCACCAATTTCATTTAGTATAACCTGAGTGAAATAATTACAAATAATCGCGCTTCCCAAAGATAGCCGAGCCGACGCGCACCATCGTCGCTCCCTCCTCGATGGCGACGACAAAGTCATGGCTCATGCCCATGGAGAGCTCAGGCAGGGGCAGAGGTCCACGCTCACGGAGCTGCTCGGCGAGCTCGCGCAGGGCGCGAAAGGCGTCTCGCGAGTCCTCTGCCTGCTCACCAAAGGCGGGGATGCACATCAGCCCCCGTATATCGAGGGAGGGCAGGGCGAGCAAGTCCTCCCAGCAGCTGAGCAGATCGTCGGGGGAGAAGCCATGCTTGCTCTCCTCGGCATCGACGTTGACCTCTAGGAGGATGGGGGCGCAGGTGGTGCACTCCTGCGCGATGCGCGAGACGCTCTGGGCGAGGCGCAGGGAGGGGATGGCCTGAAGGAGCTGGAAGCCCTGCTGGAGGGCCTTGCGTACCTTGTTGCGCTGAAGGGGTCCGATGAGGTGCCAGTGGATGTCGGAGGGGAGCTGGGGGATCTTTTCCATGGCTTCTTGGAGGCGATTCTCACCAAAGTGGCGCTGGCCTGCCTCGTAGGCGGTGAGGATGTCTGCGCAGGGGAAGGTCTTGCTCACGGCGAGGAGTTGGACGCTACCGGCTGGGCGGCCTGCGCGCTGCTCGGCGTCTGCTAGGGCATCAAGGATCTCATGGAGTTGGTCGCTAATGTGGCTCATGGGCTCAGCTTAGCAAATGGCGGGGGGAGCTGCCAAGTTTTTTGTGCCTTCGCAAAAAAGTAGCGAGATGGTCCGCACTTGTCAGACCACCTCGCATTCAATATTACTAGGAACAAAAATTAGGATGACTTTTCTGAGCTGTCTCTCGCGCCCATGGGCACGCTCTCCCAATGCTCTTGGTCTTGCTCTTGCTGCTTGACCTTGGGGCTCTCTTCTGCCTCGCCTCCTTGGCGTTCGCTGGCGGCACTCACCATGAGCTCGCGACCCATAAAGGGCTGACCGTGGAGCACCTCGGCGGCCTGGCGTGCATCGTTGTTGTGGCGCATCTCGACGAAGGCGTAGCCTTTGCTGCGGTAGGTGCGTGGGTTATAGATGATCTCGACGCTCTTCACATCACCAAAGCCCTTGAAGAGGTCTTCAAGCTCGCTTTCTGTGACCTCATAGGAGAGGTTGCCCACGTAGAGACGGGCATTGCGGGTAGGAGGAGTGGATTTCATACGACGACGCTCACCATTGCCCGCGTTCTGATTAGAACGTGCTTGGCGTGGCTGGCGTGGTGTTTTCTCTGCTTTTTCTTGCTTGTTGTGTTGGGGCTTCTTCTTGAGCTCTTCCTTTTTACCAAGACCGAAAAAACCAAGGACGCGCTGGAGCAGCGAGGGCTTTTTTGCAGGGGTAGCTTCAGGGCGGGGCATGCGCTGGTAGCGTCCGCGCCCTTGATGGCGATTCTTACGGCGGCGGGCTCCTTGGCCCTGCCTACCTTTTGTGTAATGTTCTGACATAGTATTCTTATGTGGAGTTGACCACCACAGGACAAGCTCGTGGCGATCCATGCATGATTGGGTCGATGATTTCACACCCATCGACCTATCTGGCGCAATGATACTAGGTTCTAATAACTTGGCAAGCCTAAAATCCCTTTTTAATGTATAAAAGTGAATATCTTTTAAAAAAATTAAGTCAGTATCAGTAAAACAATGGATACGCTTTGTCAGACAATAGAGTCTAACCTACTATTATCAATCATTTAGAAATATTGTCATGGCAAGCAAAAAAATCGGCAGCTCGAAAAATTCTCATTGACATTGGAAGTGTATTGATGTGTACTAATCACAGCACGAAGTGCACCAAGTCATGGATCTTCAGTTCAATCTCCAGTTCACGGGTACCATTACCCACAAGGTCGACCCTAAGAATAGGGTCGCCTATCCTGCTGTCTGGCGGGATGAGGAACTGACAGGACTGCTCTTCTTCAACACGATAGAAGAGGAATACCCCATCGTCAAGTGCTTCACCAAGGAGAGCTTCACCACTTATCTGCAAAAGAAAACAGAGGTAGCACGCACGGCCGGCTTCCCCGATGAAGCCATCGAGATCTTCGTCCAAAAGGCCATCAGCAACTGCTACAACGCCGACCTCAACAGCCAAGGTAAGATCCTGCTCCCCAAAGCACTCATGGAGCATCTCAAGCTCGAGGAGAGCGTCTCCTTCGTCGGGGTGGGCGCGCACTTCAAGCTCTGGAATCCCAAGGACTTCGACCAGATGCAGCAGGCAGCCAAGCTGCGCGAAGACGCGCTCAACAAGATCTTCAACATCCTCTAATCCTCCTCCATCAACTCTAATCTCAACAGTCTCTCGTTTGACGTTTTATCACAAGAAATCGTTTTTAAGGACAGCCTGGGCGCCGGGGGGGCGGGCGGGCGGTGGGGGGGGGGCCTGCGGGGGGGGGGGGGGGGGGCCCCCCCCCCCCCCCCCCGGGCGCGGGCAGAGCCCGAGGAAAGCACCGAAGTGCGCAGCGCGAGGTGGCGAC
>CAYJOV010000096.1:0-9022 GCA_964371905.1 uncultured Akkermansia sp.
CAAGCCTGTGCAGTGGAGCTACGCGCACCACACGGCGCTCGCCGAGGCTGAGGTAGAGTATATGGAGGAGACAAGCACGGCTATTTTTGTCGCCTTCCCCATGACAGAGCCCGTATGCGACATCGCGTGTGACATGGTCATCTGGACGACAACACCATGGACGCTGCCGAGCAATCTGGCCGTCGCGCTCAATCCCGAGCTCAGCTACGTCATCGCCCGCTACAGCAAGGAGGGCGAGCAGCGCAACTTCATCCTCGTGCGCGAGCTCATGGAGGCCTTCTGCGAACGCTCTGGCTGGCAGATGGAGCAGGAGCTCGCGACCTTCAAGGGTCAAGACCTCGAGCGCAAGACCGCTCAGCATCCCTTCCTCGATCGCGAAAGCCTCATCGTCATGGGTAGCTTCGTGACCACAGACACGGGCTCGGGCGCGGTGCATATCGCCCCCGGTCACGGTGCAGACGACTACAATGTCGGCATGCAGTACGGTCTCGAGGTGCTCTCCCCTGTCGATGATAATGGCAACTACACGGCCGCCTGCCAGCTCCCCGAGCTCGTAGGGCAGCATGTCTTTAAGTGCAATGAGCCTATCATTGCGATGCTCGAGCAAAAGGGGCGTATGCTGGGGCGTGAGGAATTCAGCCACCAGTACCCGCATTGCTGGAGGTCGAAGACTCCTATTATTTTCCGCGCGGTCAAGCAGTTCTTCATCAGCATGGAGAAGCTGCGCCCCCTCGCCCTCAGCGAGATCGACAAGACGCAGTGGCTCCCCGCATGGGGGCTCAATCGCATCGCAAGCACGGTCGAGGCGCGCCCCGACTGGTGCATCAGCCGCCAGCGTACCTGGGGTGTCCCGCTGCCTGTTCTCTACGCCGCCGATGATACTCCCATCCTCGATGCGGATATCGTGCTCAAGATCGCGGCTCTCGTCGAGCAGGAGGGTACGAATATCTGGTTTGAACTCAGCGATGAGGAGCTCTGCGCGCGCCTCGGGCTGGATCAGGTCTACAAGAAGGGCAAGGACACGCTGGATGTCTGGATCGACTCGGGCTGCTCGCATGTCGCGGTGCTCGAGACGCATCCCGAGCTCCACGCGCCAGCCGATCTCTATCTCGAGGCCACGGACCAGCATCGCGGCTGGTTCCAGAGCTCGCTGATGCTCTCCTGCGCCTACCGTGGAGTTGCCCCTTACAAGGCGGTGATGACGCATGGCTTTGTGGTGAATCAGGATAAGACGAAGCTCTCCAAGAGCGCCGCAGGCTCGGGCAAGCCGACCGCGGCCAAATACTTCTATGACAAGTACGGTGCGGACATCGTGCGTCTCTGGGTGAGTAGCGTGGACTGGCAGCATGAGGTGCCCTTCGGCGAGAATCTCTTCAAGCAGATCACCGATCCTTATCGTCGCCTGCGCAACACGCTGCGCATCCTGCTCGCCAATCTCAAGGGCTACACAGGGCAGCAGCCTGAGCAGCTGGAGCCTCTGGATCTCTGGATCTTGGAGCGTCTCAATGCGCTCATCACCGAGGTACGCGCGGCCTACGCCGCCTACGACTTCCGCAAGGTCTTCACGGCGATCAATCAGTTCTGCACCAATGAGCTCTCGGCTCTCTACATCGACATCACCAAGGATAGTCTCTACTGTGATGCGGCCGATGCGCCCCGTCGCATCAGCAAGCAATTCGCCCTGAGCCGCATCTTTGACGCGCTCGTCAAGCTGCTCGCTCCTATCCTCGCCTATACCGCGGATGAGGCATGGCAGCATGCGGGCAACAGCGACTCGGTGCACGAGCAGCTCTTCCCCGAGCCCGACGCAGCCTACGACAAGGGCTACACAGCAGTCTTCAACCGCCTCCAGCAGCTCAAGAGCTGCATCCAGATCTCTATCGAAGCACAGGTGAAGGCGAAGGCATTCAACAAGAACAACGAGGCCTCAGTCACGCTCATTCTCCCCGAGGGGGAGGATGCGAATGTCTTGGAGTTGCTGCAAGATGCCGACTTTGCCAAGGAATTCTTCATCGTCTCCGAGCTCCGCGTCACGAGTGGCGAGGAGCTGGCAGCGACCGCCGAGAAGAGCCCCTACACGATGTGCCCCCGCTGCCGTCGCTACGAGCCCGCTGTCAATGAAGAGGGTCTCTGCGCGCGCTGTGCGGCCGTCATGCAAGCTCAAGCTTAAAGGAAGATTTCCATGAACGCCAAGAAAATCAGCCTCTTCATGCTCCTCAGTCTGGTCGTGCTCTATGTGCTCGATCAGCTGAGCAAGTGGTACATCGTACTCAACTACAAAGCCCCCTTCAAGAACTATGTGATGGAGCGCACGCCCATCATCGAGGGCAGCGAGTGGGTGAACTTCACCATCCTACGCCTGCACAACACGGGCGTGGCCTTCGGCTTCGGCAATGGCACGACATGGGCTCCTATCCTCTTCCTCGGCGTGCAATTCGTCGCGCTGGCGGTGCTCATCATCATGCTGCGCCGCGGCTTCTTTAGCACGCGCTTGCTGCGCACGGCATGGGTGCTGCTCATGGCGGGTGTGCTGGGGAATATGACGGATAGACTCGTGCAGGGCTTTTTCCTCCCTGGGGCGGAGAAGCTGAGCTTCTTGACGAATCTGGCGAATGGCTATGTCGTGGACTTCCTCGACTTTTCCTTCCCTTGGATTCCCACGGAGACCTTCCCCACGGGCTACCACTGGCCTTCCTTCAATGTGGCGGATAGCTGCGTCTGCATCGCCGCCTCGCTCTTCTTCATCGCGAGCTTCTTTGCCGATGATCCGAAAAAAGCGAAGGATACCAAGAAGAATCAGGATCGCGACGACAACACCTCCCTGGATGACGATCGCGATGGTGATCATAGCAACGACAACGATAGCGACGACTGATGTCCACGCTACTCACCAGCCTGAGTCTCACTCTACTCACCCTAGGCTCCGCTCTTGCAGCGGAGCCTCAGCGCATCGTCAAGCTGGATTGGCAGCGCTCGCCCCTCCAGCTGACGGAGAACATCGGCGCGCCCGTGCGTCGTACGAAGACGAATTGCGACTGCATGGATATCTCCATCGTCGGAGCGCAGCGCGAGCAGCTGCGCATCGCGGTAGATAGCTCTATCTTTGGCGAGGACAGCACGCGTCAGCTCACGGTGACGCTGGAGGATGGGAGCAAGAAGACGCTCCATTACCACTTCCGCGTGCCCATCGCGCTCGAGCTCAGCAGCCGCACGCTGCTCTGGAAGCGCGCGAGCACACCCACTACCCAAAAGCTCATCCTGCGCATCCCCAAGGGCTCACCCATCACCAAGCTCATCGACGCAGGACTCGATAAAAACAGCTTTCACGTAGCGACAAAGACGCTACAAAAGGGGCGAATCTACGAGATCTCGCTCACCCCAAAGTACCCCGACAAGACGCAGCTCGTGCGCCTCATCATCACGACAGATAGCCCCTACCCTCACTACAAGCGCTATCTCGTCTACCTGCGCGTGAAGTGATCAATACTTCTCACTATACATCTTCTTTCCGTAGAATTTTACGACAAAGAAAGTGAAGCAGTCGTTTGGGGCAACTGATGATCATACTCTTGAGGCAGCGCCACTTCCTGAAAGGTGACAAGTCTGCGAAGAGATTGGGGAAGACGACCCATACATTCATTTGATGATGGATTTGATTCAGCAAGAACTCAATTTCTCTATAGCTACGATTGGAGTGATTATAAAGGTAAACGACGTCAGCTACACATTGAGATAAATTCGCAAGTGCAAAGCGTGCAAATTTTTCTCGTGCCTGATTCCCAGAAAGTCCTATTTTATTAGCAATACTTGCGGGGTGTTGTCGATAATAAACTAATCGCTTTCCGCTAATGACGGTATCACTGCGCAATAAGAAAGAGCGATAAGAAAAGACGAGATCCTCTCCTGTAGCTTGGCTAAAGTCTCCGAATTGAGTAATCAAATCCCTATGCCACATCGCCGCACAACCTAAGACAACGTGCAAATCATCGATACGCATCCTTTCCTTATAGTGATGGATCGTGTCTGACTCCAAATCATCTTCTAGGGGTATATGAGCGGAATCATCAAATCTAATATATTCAGAGCCAAACGCTTTAATATGCGGATATTGACGAATCAGTCGTACCATTTCGCTGACGCGGTCAACGCGATTGATATCATCACCGCCCATTGCAATGATATACTCCCCCTTTGCATGCGATAGTGCTTGAATGATATTGGGACAAACGCCCCTATTAATATCATTCGCCAAAAAGGTGATGCGCGACCGCCAAGGGTGATTATCTATCAGCTCGCGAATAATTTCTTGAGTACCATCCCTTGAAGCATCATCAGCGATCACAATGTCAAATTGACCTGAGTAATCTTGACTAAAAATTGACTCAATCGTTTCTTTGATAAACTCCTTGTGATTATAAGTCAGGACAACCATTGAAAGCGATGGTTGATCAGAAAAGATACTTTGCTCCATTTTATTTAAATCTATTAGCAAGAATAGGAGTTCACGAGGCTCACAACACGAGCAATCTCACTCTCTGTCATGACGGGACTAATAGGTAGAGAGAGAATCTCATGATGTATTTGCTCCGTGAGGGGGTAGCTGCACTCACTCCACTCTGTGTAGGCCTGCTGCTTATGAGGAGGAGTAGGATAGTGTATGGAGCATTGGACGCCATTCTCCTGCATATAGGCGAGAAGCGCATCGCGAGCTGCAGTGCGAATGACAAAGAGATGCCAGACATGCGCGATCTCATCCTTCACCTGAGGAAGGATAATCGCAGGGTTTGTGATATGGCTCCTATAGTACTGGGCGATACGGCGTCTTCTTTCATTGTCAGCATCCAAGCCAGCAAGCTTGACATCAAGAACAGCGGCCTGAATCTCATCGAGACGCGAATTCACCCCTTTAAAGACATGCACATACTTCTGCTCAGATCCGTAATTCCCAAGAGATTTAAGATGCTTGTAGAGCTGCTCATCGTTCGTCGTGATAGCACCGCCATCTCCTAATGCTCCTAGATTTTTGCCAGGGTAGAAGGAAAAAGCTGCAGCATCTCCGAGACTGCCCACACGCTTGCCCTGATAGAACGCCCCATGCGCTTGGGCTGCATCTTCAATCACCTTGAGATCATACTTCGCGGCAAGCTCCCAAATCTGCTCCATCTCAACAGCCTGTCCATAAAGGTGAACGGGCATGATAGCCTTGGTACGTGATGTGATCTGTGACTCGATAAGCTCTGTATTGATATTGAGAGTTGTCTCATCAGGCTCAACAAGCACAGGCGTACAACCATTGGCAGAGATAGCGAGAATAGAAGCTATATAGGTATTGGCGGGTACGATGATTTCATCACCTTCACCAAAACCATAAGCTCTGATGATGAGAATCAAAGCATCCAATCCATTCGCCACACCCAAGGCATACTTTGTCCCACAGTAGGCGGCAAAGTTCTTCGAGAAGGTCTCATTTTCCGCGCCTTGTAAATACCAGCCACTATCGAGAACTTTCTTGATACGTGTGTCTATTTGAGTACGATACACTTCATTAAGTGCGTGCAGGTCTAAAAATTTAATCATTGTACGTTGTAATTGTGAATTGTAGTATCTATATACCGCTTCCCCCATCAATGACAAGGGAATGATCAGTGACCCATGATGCGGCATCTGAAAGCAAATAAACCGCCCCATAAGCTACTTCTTCTGGCAAGCCATGAGGATTGAGCGGGTAAAGCTCTACATGCTCAGCGGATAAAAAATAGCTCTCTGCTAGCTTGCTTGAAATCATACCTGGATTAATCGTATTCACCCTATAGTTAATTCGCACTGGATTTTAACATAAAGGTTAAAGAAGTCAAGAAAACTATATTTCCCCCAAGGGTAAACTCTGACATGCATCTAGCTCTATGTGTACACTATTCCAAGTCATCCTCTAGCAAAAACACTCAGAAGTAACAGCCATCTTAAATTCACGAAAAATTCCGACACCAACACTCCATGCTCGTCAACGGTGCTGAAACACCGCCTGTATTCCTTGCTCATCAATTATTTGATCTTACTAAACCGATGAAGAGCAAGCTCTCAAGGAGCTCAAAAGCATGCAATCTGCTGATAAATCAAAGCGATCTTGCAGAATAACAGATGTCAGAGGGAATTTGTCATCGGAAGTTTCTGACACAAAACGAGCAGGCCAATCCTATTCCGATCCCCGCGATGATCCGCTATGAGACGCCTTGTGGCAGCATAACAGGGATCGGAGGGGCAGATATAGGCGGGTGCTATAGTCTAAAAATTTCACCACATGATGATATCGACTATTTTTTAACAATATATTTCTCGTTTGCTGCAATATCACGCGTGACCACACTCCCCGCCGCGACTATGGCATCTTCGCCTATTGTTATACCAGGGAGGATTGTAGAATTAGCTCCAATCATAGCACCCTTTCTAATGATAACTGGATCATACTTGCGCTCTTTGGATCGAGAAACTGGGTATTTATCATTGCAAAAGGTTACATTGGGTCCAATAAAAACATTATCTTCAATACGTATGCTATCCCAAACCTGAACACCACATTTAATTGTCACGTTATCGCCAATAACAACATCATTCTCGATAAAACAATGAGAGCAAATATTACAATTCGATCCGATTTGAGCTTCTGGGAGAACAACGCAGAATTGCCAGATATGAGTACCCTGACCTATAGAGCGCGACTGAACATCCGAAAGGGGGTGTATCATACACGCACCTCCTTGAGGAATTGATCGTAGTCACGTATGTAGTCCGCCTCATCGTAGAGATGGGATGCAATCACCATAAGAACGCAGTCGGATGAGAAATTCGTGAACTCACGCCACAAATTATGCTTGATATAGAGACCTTGTGCTGGATTGTCAAGATGCAGCGTCTCTCGGGTATAACCATCATCTAGGATAAAATCACAGCTCCCCGAGACGCATATGATTACCTGCTCTAGAGCATAATGCGAATGCTTCCCTCGCACGGTATCGCGCTGCGTACCCCATATGTAGTAAATCCTCTTGATATCAAAAGGTATATCCCCACCTTGCTCCAAGGCGATGAGGGAGCCTTCATGGTCTCCCCTAACATTAAAATCTAAAAGTGAATAGCTCATTGTTATAAATACTAAAATTTCTATTTTCTACACCGTGAGAATCTTACAACTCATAATATTGTTCGAGTCTCCTCATGTAATTATAAATTCTGTTTTTAATGTGCTTGGGAATCAGTCTTTTCGCAAAGGGTATTGTCGATAGCACAAGCAACGAAGACCAGATAAACGTATTGGAGGTATAAGATCGCTTCTTATACTTTAACTTAACAGTCTCTACGGGCGCGGGGCAGTCATCGGGATGCTCGGCTTTGCGCGTGAGCGAAACGCCTAAAAACTGCTCCATCATGATAAAATTATCCTTCCATCTACCGTTTTTCTCTATAAACTCTTGCGAGGCCGCGATTATATCCGCTCGCAAATTGTCCTCTGCTAAATACTTTTTGCAAACCTCTCTCGCCTCGAAGGGACTTTCAAACATAGGGATAGATACATAGCCCTTTGTTTGCTGCGCTAATAAATCAGAGCGCGAAGTAATAAGCAAGCCATTGGATGCCATAATATCGTAGACACGCCACGGATAATAAACACCCTTGCACTGCGGATGAGAAATACTGATATTTATCTTTGATGAATTATATAAGTCCTGATTATGCTTGAGAGAGAAAACGGGTCTTGTATCATATGCTGCAGCGAGTGCCGTATTCGCATCGAACAAATCATGCCAATCTACCCCATAGAGATTCAAGCCTAAATCTAGTAACGAACTAAGTATATATCCTCGTTGATCAAATAAATGGTAGGCATTACCGAGTTGAAGTCCCGCATCTGGGCAGTATCTTTGCAGGATGCCTTCATAGTCATAATCATTCGTCCTGAGCGAATGCTCTATAGCTTTAAAAATCGTCCTATTCTTATCTTTTTGTATTGCTTCGCCGATGGCTCTTGAGTAGTTACAAAACCGGCTTCCGAGAAAAGATATATTCTTATCTTGCTCCAAGGCCTCATGACGTATGGAGGTTGCTTGCTTGATCGTGCAGATCCTATCCTTACCAAAACCAAGCTGCTCATAATCCGAGGATATCCCCTCGTAGAAAGTGATCATGTAATAGCGATCCAAGTACTTTGAGATGAGATGACGATCCGCAAAAAATGCAACCGTGTCAGCATCGCATAAGGCTATAGGGCAGTTTGTCGCCTTGATTATGGACTCTGATATTGTATTATTGAAAGTGAGAATGAGATCGGGCGCAAACTCTTTGAGTGCCTGAGCTGCCCTACTTACCTGCAGCCCTCCCCAGAGAGCACGCATGTTAAGCAATTTTACAGAATTCCCCTCTGCGGACAATTCTTTGGCTAACCCTTCATAATAGCAGATAACATTTTCGGGATTATCGGCAATGACTGGATGTGAAAAAAGGATTGCAATTTTAGACATGAGAAAGTTTTGGGAGAAGTAGTTCGTAAAACAAAGCAGATCAAGCTAGAGCGGATTTGCAGTTTCTCTTAAGTGGAGTGCACAAGTAGGATCGTATTCTTCGATATTGCTTTCATAAGATCTGCGCTATCATCCTTGTTATCCATTAGTAGGAAGCGAAAATTTTCTTTCACTACAAAATTAACCTCTGGCGAGCGGATTATAACAGATCGACTCATTATGGCAAGATTATTTTGAGTATTCAAATCTAATCATAAACTCTAACAGAAAATACCCCCTATACTTTTAGGGGGCTTCTAATTTCTCCCGTGGTAAGATTTTGAGATGATTTTAGAGCTGGATTTTTCACAAATTGATGGCTCAGAGTGTCCTCTGAGACGAAAATTCGGACAAATTGCATGCCAATTTGAGACCAGAGCCCCCCACGACACCTCGTGGGGTAGAGGCGACGGGATAATCCAGCCTAAAAGCACTCAAAAGCTGCCTCGTGAAGCGATTTTCTGAATTTT
>CAYJOV010000097.1:0-8979 GCA_964371905.1 uncultured Akkermansia sp.
ATGAGGAGATCCAACTACCCTATAAATTGAGCTTTTCAGCTCGTGGGAGGCATTTTATGTCCGCCCCCCGTTGACGAGGTCAATGTAACAGATATAGCATATCGAATCAAGAAGAATTTTTGTGATATTTTCTAACTTTTTGCAAATTAATCATAAGCAGAGCAAGGAACAAGGCGTTCTCTATATCACGTAAATGAATTATATTTAAAAGCAAATAGATATATTTTTGATTTAAATTAAATTCGTGTCTCTCCATTGTAACATAAGGCAAAATAAAAAAAAATCTTCTAGAGCCACCCTCATCCCCTCGCGCACGTGCCTCATCGCGGGTTTTTGCGGCAAGGTAGCGCGACAAGCCTGTCGAAAGACAAAATTGCCTATTCTTTATTAAGAGATGATGTAAAATGGTTAATATAAAGAAAGCCAACGATTTGTTGCTGCATGTATCCAAAATTGATAGCGCTGTGGCTGAACCAGAGCGACCACGAGGGGATGAGAGGGGATGAGAGGGGATTATTCTGACTGTCGTCTTTGTAGGATGTGTGTGGTGTATGCGTGTACTCCGTGGGCTGCTGCGCTCATGCGCGTAGCTCATGGGCTTGTATCCCGCGAAGGGTGGGGGTATGTCGTCGTGTCTTATTCTACACTGTCATTTCGTTAAAGATTTGTCGAATTATATTGACATATTTGGATATGTGGGTTAAT
Source organism: uncultured Akkermansia sp. (assembly GCA_964371905.1). Classification (GTDB taxonomy): domain Bacteria; phylum Verrucomicrobiota; class Verrucomicrobiia; order Verrucomicrobiales; family Akkermansiaceae; genus Akkermansia. The sequence continues at coordinate 706 of CAYJOV010000097.1, forward strand.
ATCTCCTCAGATATGACACAGGACAAGATCGTTAAAGTTTGCAAAGCTCTGAGTGATAAGACACGTATTCAGATCTTGGCTCATTTGAAGGGGGTCGAACTATGTGCGTGCGATTTGTGTGCGGGGCTTTCTATCCCACAATCCACTCTGGCGCACCACATGAAGATCCTCTGCGAGGCTGGCTTGGTCATAGCTCGTAAGGAGGCTCGCTGGATGTACTATCACGTCTCGGTCGCTGCTGCCGAGCAGCTAGCGCAGAGCGTTCTCGAACTCACTCAACAAGAAAAGAAATGATTTTTTTTAAACTCGTTATATCGATAAACCTAAATATATAGATTGAATATGCAAGAAATACATAACTCGATTATCGCTGCCGTCTACAGCGCGATGTCTGCTGTGGGACTTCCTTATGCTGAGGCAGCGGGAGTGATTGGTACCTTCATCTTTCTGATGGCGGAGCTCATTGTGCTCTTTGTGCTGATTAGCTACATCGTGGCACTCCTCCAGATCTATATCCCCAAAGAGACGATACAGCGTGCCTTGACCACACGTTCCAAATGGCTCAATAGTCTCCTCGGCGGTCTGCTGGGCTCGATTACGCCTTTTTGCTCCTGCTCGACGATTCCTATGCTGATGGGGCTCATCAAAAGCAAGGCGCCCTTCGCAGGTATGATGTCCTTTTTGCTGACCTCGCCTATCTTGAATCCCGCTATCATTATTCTCTTTCTGAGCTTCTTTGGGGTGATCCCGACAATCATGTACGCAGGGATGGCTTTTGTTATTGCGGTGTCGGTAGGCTATATTCTTGATATCAAAGGGTTTGCTCGCTATATTAAAATAGGGGAGGAGCAGTCCCCCGCGACTAGCTGCTGCGCGTCTACTCCTGCCTCTGCTCCCGCGACTAGCTGCTGCGCGTCTACTCCCGCCTCTGCTCCCGCGACTAGCTGCTGCGCGTCTACTCCCGCCTCTGCTCCCGCGACTAGCTGCTGTGGTGCGCCAGAAGAAATTCGCTATCAGGACCTACAAGGCTCCTTCCTCACGCGTCAGTGCAAGGCGTCTCTGTATGCCCTGAAGGATGCTGTCGGTCTCTTCCGCAAGGTTCTCTTTTACCTCGTTCTAGGCGCGAGCATCGGGGCGTTTATCTACGGGTTCATACCTACGGATTTCCTTTCGCAGTTCGCTGGAGCCAATGAGATCTTCTCCATCCCTGTCGCGGCTGTTCTCGGTATCCCTATGTATATCCGTACAGAGACGATGATCCCTATTGCTGATATCCTCACCCAAAAGGGCGTCGGTCTCGGTACACTCGTCGCTCTTATCATCGGAGGTGCAGGTGCTAGTATCCCCGAAGTATCCCTCCTCAGTGCGGTTTTCAAGAAGCAAATGGTCTTCACCTTTGTCGCCTGTGTGCTCGGTATCGCGATCACCACAGGGTATTTCTTCAGCATCTTTTTATAAAGGGGGCTTCTCGCGAGGCAATATTTTGAGATGATTTTAGAGCTGTCTCGTAAAGCGATTTTCTGAATTTTCTTACTTTAGAATGACGAGAATTTAGAAGCCTCCTAAAGAGCTCTATCATAATGTCTACTGAATAAAGGGTGCGTTTGAAGCGCGAGCTATCAGGGAGCTATATATGCGGAGTCAGATCGATGCATGCGTGTAATGATTTCTCAGTGATGCTGTGTAGAAGCGCATATTTTGCGCCCAAGCTATGGGAGCACAAATGCAGTTTATTCAGTAGACATTGAGGTAAATAGCGGTATCATTATGGTGGATCGGTGGATGAATTTTGATATTGAGTCTGTTATTGCGATTTTTTTATATGCTGCGATGCGTGTTCACTGTCTCGCTAGTAATTGTCATTAAATTGATCACCTTTATAGCGTCACGGAAAATACGCTGAGCAGCGCGGAGAAAATAGCTTGCAATATTAAATGCAGTGTGTATACTCGCGCGTATATAAGAAAAAATACCATTACTATGCTGAAGAACACTATCCGTCAATTTATCACTGGAAGCGGCGAGCAGGGCTCGTACTATTCCCTTCCCGCGCTCGCAGAGCTCGACTACGCCGGCATTTCTCGTATGCCTATCTCTCTACGCATTGTCCTTGAAAGCCTGTTGCGCCATTGCGACGGACTCAAGGTCACGCTTGCAGATGTGCAGAATCTCGCGAATTGGGATGCCAACAATCCCGGTGATTACGAAATCCCCTTCACGGTCGCACGCATTATTTTGCAAGATCTCACCGGCGTGCCCCTCCTTGTCGATCTCGCCTCCATGCGCTCTGCCGTACAGGATCTCGGTGCTGATCCGCAGAAGATGGAGCCGCTCGTACCCGTCGACCTCGTTGTGGATCACTCCGTGCAGGTGGATTGGTCGAGCTTCCGCAATTCATATGGCATGAATCTTAAGCGTGAGTTTGAGCGCAACACGGAGCGATATGAATTCCTCAAGTGGGGTCAGCAAGCCTTTGAGACCTTTTCTGTCGTGCCTCCCAGCACAGGTATTGTCCATCAGGTCAATCTCGAGCATCTCGCACGCGGTGTCATGGAGCAGGACGGGGTCTACTATCCCGATAGCCTCGTAGGTACGGACTCGCACACGACGATGATCAATGGTCTGGGTATTGTGGCTTGGGGTGTCGGTGGTATCGAGGCTGAGGCTGGCATGCTCGGTCAGCCTGTCACCTTCCTCGTACCCGAGGTCGTCGGTGTCCATCTCAGCGGCAAGCTCCGCGAGGGGGTCACCGCTACCGATGCCGCGCTCTATGTCACCGAGATGCTGCGTCAGCATGGCGTGGTGGGTAAATTTGTCGAATTCTTTGGCGCAGGTGCAGCCTCCCTTTCCCTGCCTGACCGCGCGACTATTGCGAATATGGCACCCGAGTATGGTGCGACCATGGGCTTCTTCCCCCTCGATGAGCAGAGCTTGGACTACCTCAAGACAACGGGGCGCAGCAGCGAGCTCGTGGACACGGTGGAGTCATACTATCGCGCTCAAGAGATCTTTGGCATGCCTCAGCAGGGCGATATTGATTATTCTGTCGTCCTTGAGCTGGATCTGAGTACCATTGAGCCCTCTGTCGCAGGACCCAAGCGTCCTCAGGATCGCATCGCTATGAGCGAGCTCAAAGGCAAGTTTGCCGAGCTCACCGAGAGCACCTACAATCTCCCCGCCCATCGTCCTGCCGTGACCGTGCAGATGCAGGGAGATGCAGGGCATCCTGAGGCCGATGTCACGCATGACGTGCAGCTCAAGGATGGCTCTATTCTCGTCGCCTCCATCACCAGCTGCACCAACACGAGCAATGAAAGCCTCATGCTCGGAGCGGGCATCCTCGCCAAGAAGGCCGCTGCTCTCGGCATGAAGGTGCCGCCCTATGTGAAGACGAGCATGGCTCCAGGCTCACGCCTCGCTGAAAAATATTTCAAAAATAACGACCTTCTCGACGGCCTTGAGGCGGTGGGCTTCTCCATCGTCGGCTACGGCTGCGCGACCTGCATCGGCAACTCAGGACCACTCAATGCACAACTCGAAGCCGCGGTGAAGGAGCACGAGCTGCTCTCCTGCTCCGTGCTCTCGGGCAACCGTAATTTCGAAGCCCGTATCCACGCCTCCGTCAAGGCGAACTTCCTCATGTCGCCTCCCCTCGTCATCGCCTTCGCCCTCGCGGGTCGCGTAGACATCGACATGGAGAGCGAGCCTCTTGGAGTCGCCGCTGATGGTAGCCCCGTCTACCTGCGCGATATCTGGCCTAGCAGTGAGGAGATCGCTCTAGCGCAGCAAAAAGCTACCACCCCCGAGGACTACACCAAGAGCTACAGCTCGCATATCGCCGAGTGGGATGCCGTCCAAGGCCCCGAGGGAGCGACCTTTGCATGGAATGCGGACTCTACCTACATCCACCGTCCTCCCTATTTCGAAAACTTCACCGGCAAGGGTGAGAAGGCGGACATCGTTGATATCATCGATGCGCGTCCGCTGGGCATCTTTGGCGATAGTGTCACGACTGACCACATCTCGCCTGCGGGTGCGATCAAGCCCAGCTCACCTGCGGGGCAATACCTCGCGGCTCAGGGCGTGGAGCGTCGCGACTTCAACACCTACGGCTCACGCCGTGGCAATGACCTCATCATGACACGCGGTACCTTTGCCAATGTGCGTATCAAGAACCGCATGGTGGGCACGATAGAAGGCGGCTACACCCTCTACTACGGTGAGCAGCCCGTGAGCCCTCCCGATCAGGACATCGCCAGCACCAGTGGCACACCTACCTTCATCTATGATGCGGGCATGGCCTACAAGGCGAGCAATACGCCTAGCATCATCATCGGTGGTGAGGACTACGGCATGGGCTCGAGTCGTGACTGGGCGGCCAAGGGGACGAACCTTCTTGGGGTGAAAGCCGTCGTGACCAAGAGCTTTGAGCGTATCCATCGCAGCAATCTTGTCGGCATGGGAGTGCTGCCCCTCAATTTTGAGAATCCCGCCGATTACGATCGCGTCTGCGACCTCACCGATGCGTGTTTCAGCATCCGAGGTCTTCACAATGATATTCCTGCGCGTGGGCGCGTCATGCTGGAGGTGAAGCCCGCTGACGCGGCAGCCTTCGAGCTGCCCCTCATCGTGCGCATCGACACCCCCATTGAAAAAGAATACTTCCGCGCAGGAGGCATCCTCCCTTATGTCCTTGCACGTTACTGCTAATTCAGAGAAATCAAGATGAAAACCATACCTTTTGACAAGCTCAAAGGCAACGCCACACAGCTCATCGGCCAGCAATGGATGCTCGTCACGGCGGGTCAGCTCGGCGCTAAGCCCGACGGCACAGCTGGCTTCAACACCATGACGGCGAGCTGGGGCGGCTTTGGCTTTATGTGGAACAAGCCCGTCGTCTTCGTTGTCGTGCGTCCGAATCGCCACACGGATCTCTTCATCCAAGAATCCCCCCTCTTCACCCTCTCCTTCATGCCCTCGGCTTACCGCGGTGATCTCGGTGTCTGCGGCAAGCTCTCGGGACGTGACGGAGACAAGCTCGCGAAGACCTCGCTACGCCCCTATAGCACGGAGCTGGGCTCTGTCGCCTTTGAGGATGCAGATATCGTCTTGGAATGTCGTCCCATCATGGAGCAAGCCTACGATCAGAGCTCCTTCCGCGACTGGAGCGAGGTGTCTCCTGCGTGGTACACCGATGACAACCCTCTGCACAAGCTTTATATAGCCGAGGTCGTTGGTTGCCACATCAGAGAGGAGGTCTAGCCCATTGACGATGTGTAATCAGGTAGAGAATTGCCGATAACAACGGGGATTTTTTGCTAGCTTTTGTCAGAACTTACTATTCATGACAAAAGCTAGCATTTGGCGTTTATTCTTACTCAACCGTGTGCCCATGCACACGAATTACTTCGTCTTCGCAAGCGCGCAAGCCGCCCATCATCCCACCCTCATGCTTTTCAGTTGCACAAGCATGAGATGCAAAGGGGGCTCGCCCACGATCGCGCGGAGTACTCCATGCCAGAGGTCAAGGCAACGCTTAGCCTTCACTACCTCATCAATAATGAAGGCAGCATCCTGCTGACTCAGAAGATGACGCTGGCAGAGGGCGCGCTGACCTCGGATCTCTTCCGCTTCGGCACGCAGCTCCAGATGCCTGAGACCTACAGTAGCGTCGAGTACTGCGGACGCGGACCGGTGGAGAACTACATTGACCGCAAAGAGTCGCAGCTCATTGGGCATTATCGCCAGTCAGTGGCAGAACAGCTCTTCCCCTACATACGCCCACAGCTGACAGGGCAAAGAGTGATCTGCGCTGGAGGCGTGTGCTGAATAGGCGGAGGCGCGCGCTCTCGAGTACATCAGCGATGCTTTCTTCTCAGCCTCCGCGCTGAACTACAACATCGCATCGCTCGATGATGGCGAAGAGAAAGATCAGCGCCATTCCCCCGAGGTTGAGAAAGCCCCCTACACGAACATCTGCATCGACAAGATCCAGATGGGGCTAGGCCGCATTGGCAGTTGGGGAGTGACTCCGCTGCCTCAGCACCGCGTACCTTTTCAGATAGAACGTTTAGCTTTGTAGGTCATCAGTACAAGATTCCACTCAACCTCCTCAATCGTAACATAGAGGTGATAGAATGCATCCTCTTTGAGCTACGCTGATCATCACATCATCCCCAAGAGAGAATGAAAATACTCTCCGCTTGCGGTATTACAAAATAACAATGTTGACAGGAGAGGAAGAATCGGTTAGATTCATGATACATGAAGGAGCTGCTGCGTGTTCATTATGATTGTCAGCCAAGGCAGAGATCTAACGATTTCTGCCTTGGCTCTATATGCTTTACAAAATATAGCAGCAGTTTCAATTCACACCCTATGAGGGTGACTTGTGGAGCTGTATTCAGCAGCCCCATTATTTTTATGTCTCATCAGAGTTTTGTCAATGACAATGCACCTAGGGGAGAAAAAGAGTTGTAAAAATCCAATTCTGCTGATATAATTGTAGATGCGTGCTTGACGGTGCAGGAAATTTTTGCTACATTATGGGCATACGAGGGAAGTGTTAAGATAATTACTTCTCTCTCCAATCTTAAGGATAAACGAATATGGAAACAGGAAATATCTACGCGCACACTCTTCCTGAGAGCTCAGAGCTCCACTGGGAGCTGCTCTATCACCCCACAGAGGGGCACGCAGAGCGAGTCGCCTCTCTATGTTCTCAATTCTGCTCGCAGTTGAGTCCTGATGAGAAGGGGGAGTGGGGCGAGCTAGGACGCGTTCTCGGGCTCTTTCATGATATGGGAAAGGCTTCGCGGGATTTTCAGGCTTATCTGAAAGCCTCGCATGCGGGTGAAAACACCGCCTCTGTCGATCATAAGACAGCCGCCGCAAAATGGGTGACTGAGCAAAAGAGTGGCTTGCGTGATCTACTGGCCTACGTATTCTACGCGCATCATGGGGGCTTGCCGCATGGTGTACCTCTCATGGATAAGCTGCGGGAGTATACGCTCGATGAGGCACTCTTGTCTGCCATGCCACGAGACTATCAGCAGCTCTCCGTTCCTGCTCAGCTGAATATTTTTCACAGAGGCGCGACGGCGAGTGAGGCTATCTTTGCGGCGGGGCTTTTCGTTCGCATGCTGCACTCCTCGCTCATTGATGCCGACTGGCTCGCCACGGAGGCATTCACCGATGTAGCCTCGGCGCAGCAGCGCGCTCAGACTCGATATGATTCTTTAGCCGTGCTCTCCGCGCGATTGGAGCAAGCACTCGCAGAGAAAGAGTCAACCGCTACTGGCGCGATCAACGAGCTGCGCAAGCAGATTCATGCCTCCTGCTACCAAGCAGCCCGACGACAAGCAGGTGTTTACCGTCTCAATGTGCCAACAGGCGGGGGGAAGACGCTAGCGTCACTTAGCTTTGCCCTGCATCATGCGCAGCAACATCAGCTCTCGCGTGTTATCTATGTGATCCCTTACACCAGCATCATCGAGCAAACGGCGCGTGAGTTCCGCGCCATTCTTGGGGAGGATCAGGTAGTCGAGCATCACAGCAATATAGCCGAGGCAGGTGATAGCTCTACGAATCGCTACGCCTGTGAGAACTGGGATGCCCCTGTTATTGTCACCACCAATGTGCAGTTCTTTGAGTCGCTCTACGCCTGCAAGAATAAATCTTGCCGCAAGGTGCACAACATGGCGCGAGCCGTGATTATCTTTGATGAGGCTCAGAGCCTTCCCTGTGAATTTCTAGCCCCCTGCCTCGCTGCGATGAAGACGCTCCAGCGCGTCTATGGCGCGAGTCTCCTGCTCTGCACCGCCACGCAGCCCGCCTTGGAGAACCGCGACGATGGCTTTGATATAGGATGGCAGGCCGATGAGATGCAGAGCCTGCTTGGTGAGTCACTTGAGCAGCGACTCTATCACGAGATGAAGCGCGTCGATATCGAGTTCTTGGGACCACGTAGCTTGGAGGAGCTCATCGAGCATTTTGTAGCTACGGAGCAGCAGAGCGCCCTCTTTATCGTCAATTTCACGCGCCAAGCTCAAGATCTCTATCAAGAGCTATCCCAGTGCTATGATGCAGATAGCCTCTTTCATCTCTCCGCTCGCATGTGCCCCGCCCATCGTACGCTCCAGCTCGATGCCCTGCGGGCACGTCTTGCCGCAGGGCGTCCCACCATCCTCGTTGCGACGCGGGTCGTAGAGGCTGGGGTAGATATATCCTTCCCCCTCGTCTATCGTGATCGCTGTGGTCTAGACTCTCTCGCGC
>CAYJOV010000098.1:0-8785 GCA_964371905.1 uncultured Akkermansia sp.
CCTCAGCCTGCGCATCCTCGAGATCCAGCGCCACACTCTCCATCGAGCGCGTGCCTGTCATCCGCTCAGCCAGATGCACGGCATCCATCACCGCGCGTACATCATCAGCCGACACACGAGCCCCATCATACACACTCACAATATCATGTCCAGCAGACTTGAGGAGATCCGCAAGCCCATTCCCCTGAGCCAGCCAAGCCTTCCCCTTCTCCGTAGACTTGAACTCATTGAAAGCCTCACCCAGCACCTTGTACATATGATTCTGCTTCATTGGAGCATCCAGCCACCTGAGCTGCTGCATAGACTCCTCAGACAGATTGTAATCCTCATAATTTTTGTAGAAATCACTCTGAGCCAAGTGAGAGAAAAACTCCTTGAGCTCCATGAGCTGCTCCGATGGAGACACATCACTCATGCCACGCCACACATCCTTGCCAGTAGCCTCTTTAATCTCCTTGCGCAGAGACAAAGCCTCATCCCATAACTTCTGAGGATCAGCCCCCCGCGCAATAGCCTTATTCAAATGAGCCTCCAATATCTCCTCGGTGAACTCTGGGCTCGTCGAATGCCCCGCATTATGCAGCACCAGCGCATCCCCCAGCGAATCCTTCGGCACGAGGAAGGCATTTGTCCCCGCCTGTAGACACTCCCTCTCACTCAGCTCACCAGTACGCACAGCCATACCCACACGCTGCTCAAAAGCATCAGGCGTGCCAGCCAGCGTCGAGTTTTGCACACCATCAATCAGCTGAGCCCCTGCACTGTCGTACTCAAGAGCCGCCTCCGACAAAGCCCTCAGAGCAGGAATGGTGATCAGACCATCCCTCTTGGCCAGCTCCGCAATAGGCTTCTGCGTGCGAATATCATTAATATCTAAGACACTGAGATAATCCAGCTTCGCATCTGCACTACGCGCCATAGCAAGCCCCTGAGCTGAGGAGCGATAAGCCTGAGCATAGCGATGAGCCATCCCATTCTTACCCTGACGGAAGACAGCCTCGACTTGAGCATCAGTCATCTCAATCTCCTTGGTAGGCACTTGATAGCCCTCGGGACTCACGCGCTGCCCCTCCACCTCCTCCCACGATTCCATATCCTTCATATGACGCTGCGCATCCTGCACCGTGACCAGATTCTTCTCCCCATCAGCAGACGGCTCGATACGCAAGACACCCGCCTGCTTCATCGCCTCCTTCATGATATTACCCTCACGATAGAGAGTAGCCTCAGCCTCTGCTATATACTCCCTCTTGGCAGATTGCAAGTTCGCCAGATGAGCCTCGGGATCAGCGTAGATCTCCTGCTCGATGGCAAGCCCTAGTCGCTCCCTGCGCTGCTGAGGATTTGGCATGTTGGCAATAGCGCGGGCAGTCTTCGCGCTCAATCCCACACTACGCAAGGTGGAGTAATCCTGAGAATACGCATCTACTGCCTTCTTGGAGGCTACCCCATGAGCACCACGGAGAGCCCCGATGAAGAACACCGTCCCGAGAAGCTGCTGCTGCCCCACCTTCGTTGACAGGTCAAAGTTTTGAGCAATCCGAGAGAATCCATCCCAGTCACGCGCCTGCACCTCCACCCCCGCGCTGCGGAAAAGACTCGCAGCCACCGTCTCCACCGTCGCCCCCACCAGAGGCTCACGCACCAGCTCCTCGATACCCCCAGCTACAGTACCACCCACAAAGCTCAACAGGGCGCGGCTTTCATACTGTGCCATCGCCTCAGCAGCCGTATTCACAGCCCTCTTCGTCAAGGGTGTGGATGCAGCATTAAAGCCCATCTTCGTCAGAGCCTTATTCGCCACCGCGCCCATCACAGTCATACGCCTAGCCGCCCAATTCGTCGCCACCTCCTGAGCAGTCTGACTCAGCGCATCAATAAAGCCCTCAGCCTCCGCCTCCTTATCAGGAACAAAGGTGATAGAATCCGCATCAAACGTGCCGAACTTCCTCTCATTCGCCGCCTTGTTTTGAGCCGCAATCAAGTCAGCCACCACAAGCGCACCCCCCGCATATCCGCCCACCATATAAGGCAAGGTATTCCCCGCAGCCTCCCCCGCCACCGTCAGCGCTCCATCAAACATACTGGCGCGCTCATCGAGAGTCAAGCGGCTCGTCTCAAGGAGCGAGAGAGCCCCCTGCATACGGTCATCCATCATCCTATAATACCTATCCTTATAATTAAATCTCTCTTGATCAAGTGTCGCAGCAAACGAGCTGATAGGAGCAGCCGCAACATGCGGCGAGACAGCATCCATCAGATTGCTAGAGCTCGACTTGATGGCATTACCAAAAGCACGCAGAGCCTCACTATCAAGACTCCTTTGCCCCTCCATCTGCTTATCCAGCGTGAGCTGGAACAGAGCGAAAGCCCGCTCATCGAGCTCCCCATTCTCCCCCGCTAGCGCGTCCAGTACAGGCAAAGCCGCAGCACGCGAGATGCTCACACTATGCGTATTCTCCTCCTTCGCTTGCTGCACAAATTCATCCCAAGAGGGTTCATCGTTCCACGCAAAATGAACACCCTCATTCCATTCCTTCTGTAAAGCCTTAGCTCGATTATAGATGCGCCCTTGAGTCGCGCCATCTACTTCATTAGATGTAAGCTTGCGTAACAAAGCCGTCGCTTTCTGAGCTCGCCCCACAGATGCAAGCATGGGGGCAGGATCTATCTTGTAGCGAGTCAGCTTGTCGATCGTATCCGCATCAAGAGACGCGCCACTCTCCACCGCGCTCATGAGCTTACCCTCCAAATCTTGTTTGAACTCCACGAAAAGCTTCTGCTCTGCCTCCCTCTGCGCCTTGGCGGTGTCGTAGCCAGCCTTGACCCTATCACCATACATACGTGAAAGCAAACGATAGCCGTCCGTCTCACTCACACATTGCCTTCTTTCCTGCTCGTAGGCTTGCTGCTGCTCCTTCGGCATAGCGGGCATCAAGCGACCTATAGCCCCCCACGTATCGCCGTCAGCAATCGTACGCGATAGGCGACTACCTGCAATGAGGTGCATGTCATCAGAGCTAGCCCCATCCGACACAAGGATGCGGAGCTTCTCGTTCTCATCGACCTTCTTTGTGCTCTCCTCATCTTGGCCATAGAGATAGACAGGCGCAAGCTCTTCTAGCTCGCTATTCACGCGATACTCACGAGCGCGATTCTGCGCCCTCATGCTCTCCATGTCCCGCTGCACTTGTGGGAAGGGCGATGAGGTCTTGAGCTCGTACTGAGTCGATTGATAAAAATCGGGGCTGATATGGTTCTTAGTGTAGGATAAATCACTCATGATATTAGAATGTTTTGAAATTGATAAGCATCTCAACGCCCGACATAACATCATTGAGCGTTGAGCCTTTTTTGAGTTTAGGGAATAATTTCTGGAGAGCTGCCGCGCTCACCTGCACAGAGCTGACTTTGGCAGGGCGAACGATGAACTTTGTTGTTCCATTTCCGAATGTGGCATAAATACCCTTCTTCCCCCCATGCTGTGCCACAATGTCGCTGTACTGGCTTTCTGGGACAGTCACCACCATCTCATGGGCTGACTGGTCTCTAGCTCCATCCCACGTGATCTTTTGCGCGACTGGGTAAAGGTAGGGATTCGCTTCTCGTTGCTCTCGACGTTCTTTTTGTTGACGCGCTTCTTTTGCGGTCTTTGCCAGCTCTCGTGTGCGCTTGATGCTGGATGAGGCTGAATCGTATTTGGCGCGATACTCGGAAGCTTTCTTTTCAAGCTCTGCATTTCTCTTATCTTGATACTTCTCCCATGCTGAGCCATCATCAAAGTTCATACCCTGAGCGTCCTTTATCGCTTGAGCCATCACCTGTTCAGTTACAACTCTCTCCTCTGCCCAGCTGGACTTGCCACTGCGCCTATAATCCACGATGGCATCATAGACACGCGTCCTCACATACGCTCTCGCATTGTCGGCATAGGCTTTGCGCTTTTTCACATAGCCTTTACTATTCGTCATATACCATTTGTAGAAATTCTCATAATCACCCTCATCATCAAGATTCATGACAGGCTTCTTCTTGCCATCGTTGTATTCAACTTTGAGGCTTTCGAACTCCTGCGCAAGGTTCGTATGCTGCTGCGTCCAGTCTTGCCCACCGATAAACCCAAGATAGCCCCAGTTCGCCCCCTCTGATGCAAACTGCCCTTCACCCCCATGAGACGCAGGTACAAGCTCATCTTCGGGAATCGCGGCTATCTGAGCATTGACACCCTGAATCCCATTACGCCCAGTCAGAGACCTATCATTTGAGCTGGGACTGCCATCATACACACTCACGATATTGGTCACAGCCTCTTCGACGAAAGCCGTAGCCGCCGCCTCATCTCCTTCAAACATGAAATCACCAAGTCCATCAATCTTGACATCTCTCCTGATAGCTTTAGCGATCTGATCCTTACTGAGTCCTTGATACGCATCTTTCAGCGCATACTTGCTTGCCGTGTCATAGATAGCCTGCTTGTAACTCTCTTTTGTCAAGCCCCCCTTGGCATTCGCCTCGACAGCAGCCTTCGCCATGGTGGAGTTTGTTGTCTCGGGCACGGTGATTTCAGATGAGATATCAGGCGACGCAATAAAGGGGGTAGCCTCAATCGCAAAATCCTCTTGGATCTCCTGCATCAACTCCCCAGAGGGGAGAGATGTTAATCCTTCATCTACATAAAAAAGATCATCATAATCCCCCTCAGTAGGTAGCGTGTACTCCGTACGTTCATCCTTCTCTACAGATGGCGCTTGCGTAAGATTCGGGTTCTTCTTATCAATAGAGATCTCTTCCTTCGATCCTTCGCTGGGCTGAGTGGATTGACTATCCCCATCAGATTGAGGTAATCTCTTATCATGCTGACGCTTTGCCGCTGAAAGCATATCCAGCGTATTCTGCCTTGCTCCCTGCCGCGCCGCACTACGCCCGCGACCACCGCCGCTCCTACGCCCCGCCATGCGCGAGCGCGCAGAGCTCTTAGCCAGACGATGCAATCGAGCTTGACCTTCGGCTTGAGTGAGCAAACCATTCGTCACAGCATCATTGATACTCTTGGATGCAGAGCCATAATCCTGACGCGCCATAGCGAGATCATAGTTCCCCTCAAAGGCGCGGCGTATATTCTTCATCTCCTGCTCGCCCGCGAGCGCGATAGCCGAGAGCTCGAGATTGCCGTTGCGCGTCAGCCTACCCTCATCACTCTGCATCTGATTATCTCGTAGCCAGTAGTGGCTCTCTATTTGATTATTCGCCTCCTGATGCTTGGAGATGAGCGTCTGGATAGCATCATCATTGAGTCGTCCATCAGCTCCATAGATTGCGCCCTCAGAGCCCCATGGCAGATTGCTCTTCTCACGGAATTCTTGCTCAAAGGCGGCTTGATTCTCCGCATACCTGCGCTGCTCATCCTGCTGTGTTGCGTAGTCCTTGAGCCGCGCATATGAATTGACCGCCTGCATTGCGCCATCAATGGCACGATTGACCTCTGCGCCTCGCCCCTCGATCATAGGGGCGGCGAGAGCCTGAATATGGGTTTGAGGTGAGCGGTGCTGCTCGCCTTGGTAGAGTGGGATATCTGGCATGTTGATTTACTTCTTGGGTTTGGTTAAATGTGTTCCATAGTCGCTATGTCGGCAAAAGTCTGCCACGGCACGCTCGTGCCAGTCATAATTGTTTCGAAAGTCACGCTTCCAGCGCACGCGCTCATAGGGCAGCGCACACAGCAGCGCACGCAGCGCAGGGAGGTGTGAGCATTGGAAGATGATGTGTAGCGTCTCAGGAGCGTCTTCGCAGGGAATGCCCAGCAGCACGCAGTCAGCCGACACGTGAAAGACCCCCTCATGACTCAGCACATGCTCAATGGTAGCAGCCCATGAGCCCTCCACGCGCTCCTCCATCCATGCACGCGCTCGATTCAGCCTATTCATGAGTAGAGATAGATAGAATGGTTAATTTGACAACCTTGGAAAAAGCGGGATACTTGACCCAGACCTCGTTTTTATCGCTAGCTATCTCTGTCGTCTTGACAAGAGCACTCCTATCGAGCCCGTTGATAACAGGATTCCCTCGATACTCGACAGCATTCTCGAGAACCTTCTCATTCTCTGCACTCGCCCACACAGTAGGAGTACCTCGCCAGCGTCCCCATGACATCGTCTGATAAAATATATGCTCACGCCCACTGGGAACAGCAACCAAAGAGCACTTTGTACCCGCATCAACCTTTTTCTGACCCTTGACGTAGGTACAGTACAGCTTTGTTTTGGGATACCAAGGAAGCACAGTCTCCTCAATCTCATCGTATTTAGTCCCCGCTGATGGCCCTAATGACTCATTGTAGCTCGCAGTCTCGAATACAGGCGAATCATGCTCAGGCGCAACAAGGCGCATGGTCACCGTATCCCCCACCCGCAGCGAGCTCTCCAGAGGAGCATCGAGCTTGTCAAAGGTAATTTTGCCTCTATCCCAGTCCACCAAGGGATAAATCCCATAGGTAGAAAAGAGATTGTATCTATCCTCTGGCAGTTCAAGACTCATGCGCTGAGTGAGCGACGAGGACGTGCGACAGAGCTCCTCGGCGTGCATCCAGTAGATACCCGCCTCCGTTTGATCGAGCGGGGTCGTATCCACCACAATGCTCTTCACACGCGTCTCGTTATCGGGGTAGATCTGCACGCCTCCCTTCATCACCTGCTGTACCTGCACCCCGCCCATGACTCGTATATCAAGCACACGGCGATTGATGATCATATTCCCTTCGGAATCTCTGGCTGTAACTCTCATACAATATGGTAAGCTATATCATTATCCAGTCCACCCGATGCCACTAAGGCACTGTACGCTTCACGCGAGATGTACTCGCATCCATGCCAAGAGCCGCTTTTCTTCACATAGTCGTTTAAGATCGCGACTAGCTGATCAAGCGTCATGAACGTCGCGTCTACGTAGAGCTTGGATGCAGCCTCAGCCTTGGTATAAAAGGTCGCTCGCGTCCACGTCTGCATAGACGCATCAGCCTCCCCCCTCGTGTAGACCTGAGTCTTGGTGTAATAATTTTCAGACAGATGAGCCGAGAGCCCAGATGCCGACATCACCGCCTCGGGGCGTGTGTCCGAGATCGAGGTAGCGATGTACACGCCCGCAATCATCGAGGACGAAGCACTCAGCAGCTCAAGTCCATCTCCCTCACTCTGGGAGAACTGTTCTGTGTGCGCAAGACCCAGATAATAATCCTCAGCCGTATAATAAGCGGGATTGCTCGCTGCACTCTCATCCAGCCAATCCATACCATGAGCCGTCCAGCCGCCCATTCGTTGATGCTGGATAGCCCCCTTGCGCAAGATATTATTCGCGATCTGACCGTCACTCGTTGCCCCCACGCCTATGATATAAGGCTGAGGGTTCACCTGACCAATAGAAGAGCCCAGCTTGATCGTACCAGGCTGATACAGCGTCGCACGGCGCGTGCCGATCATCCCATTACTCATGAGGCCTATACAACCATCCTGCGCCGTGGCAGACATCGACAGACGCACAGAGCCATAGTCCTGCATCGTCGCCATGGTCACGCGAATCTTGCCCGCCGAGTCAAAGCCAATGGTAGCCCCAGCCTCAATCACCTCATTGAAGCTGATCACCACCGCCCCCGCCGTATCAATAGAGGCGAGCGGCACAGAGAGCGAGCCCTCCTCATCATTGCCCACCGCTGCGCCCTGCTCGATGAGAGCATCCGTGCCCAGCTTCACAAGCCCATGCACTTCTGCGGTCGCTATGTCATTCGCTTCCCCTATCATGACCCAAGACCCCGCGCCGTCAGGAGTCTCCAGCCACGCATACACCTCCCACGTATCAGAAGGCGTGAGGATGTAATAGTACACACCCAGCTCCTCCCCTTCGGGCAGCTCATCCACACTCTCGATCATCACACGGCGCATCGAGACACCATTGAGCCCATCCACCCCTTGAGCCTGCACACCAGTATCAATCCAGCCTTGAGCCGCATCCCACGTCACCCACGTACCCAGCGGCGAGATGTAGGGCGAGCGTCCATCATCAGGCACAGCCTTCTCTCCCGTATCCACATAAATATTCTGCTCATCATCCCAGAGCATCCACGTCCCCACATCGGAAATCTGCGGACTCTTTCCATTCTGCCCAGTCACAGGCACAAAAGTATCTTTCCCCGCAATCCACCACGTATTCGTGGCAGGATTAGGAATCACCATAGAAGCAATCTTATCATCAAAAAGCGCGATCTTCGCATCCACCACATCCAGCTTCTCCACAGCCTCCTCAGCCGTCTCCACCGCCGTCTCAGCACGCGCGATAATATCCCCCACACTCTCTGCGGACTCCTGAGCCTTCCCCGCCCAGAACTGCGCCTCCTTGGCATAATTCCCCGCCACAGACGAGCCCCGCCACATCACCAGCAGAGGAGCACCCACCGCTAGCGGCACTTGCACCGAGAGCGTACGCAGCGAGCTACTCTCCAGACTCTCCATCAGCTCATCAGCTTGCAGCGTCGAGATAGCCGTGATACGCCCATAGATCAGCCTCTTCACCTCCAGCGACTCAGACACCGCGTGAATCTCATACTCATAGATAGACGCATCCAGCGCGGGGATGGACAGCAGCAGCGAGCCCACCTGAGCCCCAGCCTCCACCGTCAACTCCGTAGACGCGCCCTCACAGACCGCCACCGCCTTAAAGCTCACCCCGCTGAGGTCAAACTCAGCCCCATTCTCCAACGAGAACGCCAACTCATAAATCTCAGGCAGCCCCTCAGGCA
>CAYJOV010000099.1:0-8780 GCA_964371905.1 uncultured Akkermansia sp.
TCTAAGTACGAGTACTCGCCCTTTTTTGTTACATTATCTGTAGCCAAAGTAATAATTAATACAACAACCATCAACTCCACCCCCAATCCCCACACACAACACCATGACATCCCCCTACCTCATCCTACCACTCATCCCCGCGCTCATCGCCCCCTGCCTCGCTACCGATGCAGCCCCTGAGCAAGCACCCAAGACCGAGCACCCCTTAGAAGAAATCCTCAAAAGCATGGCGCGAAATTTCGACGTCTTTCAGGAGGTCATTGATGATTTGAAAGCATCACGCATCACCGATGACACCGCCCTAGGCATGCTCAAGGAGCTCTACTACGTCCAAGCTGAAAATATAACGCTATTCAACTCTCAGAGAGATCAATACGCCAAAGATGATTTTGATGCTTATCCCGAATTGAGTATGAAAACATCCCCTATCTATATGGAACTCCTCACAGAGGTCTTTGAGCTCAAAATACTGATTCGCAATGTACATTACTTCAACAACGCAGCGATTCAGAACGCCTGCGAAGACTACCTATCCTTGTTCTTCCCCGCTCCTCCTTCGACACTGCCCAAGTCATCATCGTAGCGTGCCCTCAACGCACTCTCAGAAAAGATCTAGGCGCAGGGCTTGCAGCTGATAAGCGACTCGCTGCGTTCTAGATCTGCGATTTCGCTAGAAAAATATGCTCGCCACATACAGGGCACTTATGATAATGTAGCCTTTGTTATGTTATCAAACCGTACGAAAGCAGGTATAGAACGCGCACCGCATCGCAGCTTGATGCGCGCCTGTGGAATGAATGATGAGGATATAAAAAAGCCGTTTATCGCGATTTGCAATGCATTCAACGAGGTGATCCCAGGGCATGTCCACCTCAACAAGGTCGCCGAGCTCATCAAGGATGAGGTGCGCCGCGCTGGAGGGACTCCCGTTGAGTTCAACATGATAGGTGTCTGCGACGGCATCGCCATGGCGCACTCAGGTATGCGCTACTCGCTCGCGAGCCGCGAGCTCATCGCCGATAGTGTCGAGACCATGCTCTCCGCTCACGCCTTTGATGCCTGTATCTGCATCCCGAATTGTGATAAGATCGTGCCCGGTATGATCATGGGCATCCTGCGCTGCAACATCCCTACCATTTTTTGCTCTGGCGGTCCTATGGCCGCGGGTCGCAGCAGCAAGGGCGAGGTCCTCGATCTCAACAGCGTCTTTGAGGCGGTAGCCGCCTGCAAGGCGGGTAAGATCAGCGAGGAAGAGCTCCACGATGTCGAGTGCAAGGCCTGCCCCGGTGCGGGCTCGTGCTCCGGCATGTTCACGGCGAACTCGATGAACTGCCTCACCGAGGTACTCGGCCTCTCCCTCCCTGGGAATGGCTCCATCCTCGCCCAGTCCCCCGAGCGCGAGACCTTCTGGAGAGCCTCCGCACGCCGCGCCGTCGAGATCGCGCACGCCGCAGGCCCACTCCCACGCGATCTCGTGACCGAGCGCAGCATCGACAATGCCTTTGTCTGCGACATGGCCATGGGGGGCTCGACCAACACGGTGCTCCACACGCTCGCCATCGCGCATGAAGCAGGCGTGAGCTATGACCTCAAGCGCATTGATGAGATCTCGCGCCGCACGCCCAATATTTGCAAGGTAGCCCCCAGCTCCAAGTTCCACATGGAGGACGTGCACCGCGCAGGCGGCATCATGACCATCCTCTCCGAGGTGGACAAGAAGGCGGGGCTGCTCCACGCCGATGTCCCCACGATCAGCGGACAGACCCTGCGCGAGCAGATCGAGGGTCTCACGACGCAGGACAGCGTGGTGATTCGCACCTTAGAAAATCCTTATTCGCAGGATGGCGGTCTCGCTGTCCTCTTTGGCAATCTCGCACTCGAAGGCGGGATTGTGAAAAAGGCAGGCGTGCTGCCCCAGATGATGGAGCACACAGGTCCTGCTGTCATCTTCGAGAGCCAAGAAGAAGCCTGTGCGGGTATACTCGCCGATCAGGTGCAATCTGGCGATGTCGTTGTCATCCGCAACGAGGGTCCCAAGGGGGGACCTGGGATGCAGGAGATGCTCGCCCCCACCAGCTACATCATGGGCAAGGGACTGGGCAACTCTGTCGCACTCATCACGGATGGTCGCTTCTCCGGAGCGACACACGGTGCCTGCATCGGTCACGTCTCCCCCGAGGCGGCCGAGGGGGGACTCATTGGGCTGCTCAAGGATGGAGACATCATCAGCATCAATATCCCCGAGCGCAGCATCTCCGTGGATCTCAGCGAGGAGGAAATCGCTGAGCGCCGCGCCCACTGGACACCCCAGCTCAACGCCACGCCTAGCAGCTGGCTGAAGCGCTACCGCAAGCTCGCGACCAACGCGAGCCGCGGCGCTGTCCTCGACTAAGCCTCTTACCTCCCAACCTGCCCCGCGCCTCACCTAGAGGCTCGGGGCTTCCTACTAGTTTATTCAAACTAAACCCCATATCATATGCCAAACCAACCCAATGCTATCGCGAAGTACTTCTCCGCGTTCAAAGTACTAGGAGACTGTCGCAAAGACTTCTGGTACACGAACATCATCCAATTCCTTGAGGGTCTAGGATACTTCTCCATGATCCACATCATCACCCTCTACCTGCTCGACTACTCCGGCTACTCGGATGCGAACTCGACCTTCTGGGTGGGGATGTTCACCCTCTGTATCTCGATGTTCGTCCTCGCCGTGGGCACGATTTGCGATATCATTGGACTCAAGCGCACCTATACGATAGGCTTTGCCATTCTGATTACAGGTCGTCTGCTCATGGGCTATGGCTCGGAGATCACCGAGATGCTCGACATCGCGCGAACAAACAACACGATCTTTATCAATGCAGGTATTCTCATCATGGCCTTTGGTACGGCCTTCATGAGCCCCTGTGTGCAGACCTCGATCCGCCGCTTCACCCCGCTGCATGCGCGAGCAACTGGCTTTAACTTCTTCTACCTATTTATGAATATAGGGGCCATCCTCGCGGGTGTCCTGCTCGTTGACCCGCTGCGCAATAGCTTCGGCGACCGCGACGGTCTCTGGTGGATCATCAATGTGGGTACAGCCTGCTACGCCATCGCCTACATCTTCACCCGACTCATTGACGAGGACGCCTACGCCGTCCCCGAAGAGCGCATCGCCAAGAGCGAGATGCAATCACGTCGCCCGCTGATGCTCATCATGGAGGTGGCCAAGGAAAGCGCCTTCCGCAAGCTGCTGCTCTTCCTCGTGCTCACGCTGGGCGTGCGCCTCATCTTCACCATCCAATTCCTCGTCATGCCTCAGTACTACAAGCGCATGATTGGCTCCGACTTTGCACTGGGCTTCATCCAGACGATCAATCCGACCATCATCGTGTTGGGTCTTATCGCGATCATCCCTGTGCTCAACCGCTTCTCGACGGTGAATCTGATGATCTACGGCATGTCTATCTCGGCCTGCTCGCTCATCTTCATGGTCATCCCCCCGCATTGGTACTTTGTCATCCCCGGTATTGAGACGGTCGGTCAGGCCTATCTCGTCGCCATCGTCTTGCAGATTGTCGTCTTTGCCTTCGGTGAGGTGCTCTTCAGCCCCCGTTTCTCCGAATACATCGCTCGCGTCGCGCCCAAGGACAAGGTGGCTACCTACATGTCGCTGGCAGCTCTGCCCATGTTCATCGCCAAGCCCATCAATGGTGTTATCGGCGGCGTGCTCGTCTCCTTCCTCTGCTATGAGGGCATCCTTGCCAAGATTGACACGGGTCACATCAGCTTCTGGGAATCCCCTGAGCTCATGTGGTCGCTCTACCTCGCCATGGCTGTCGTATCCCCCATCGCCATTCTCTGCACGAAGCGCATGTTTGCCACGGCAGACAGTGATCATGCCCTGACCCCAGGTCATGAGAAAGAGAGAATGCCCGAAGCTCCCATCGACGATGAAGAGCCTACTCCTACCGCCCCCTAAGAGAAAGAATCATCACAACATCATACATTATCTTTTCTCATGTCCGATCAAACACAAGAACAACAAGGTGTCGCCAAGCAGCAGTGGAAGAATATCCTCACGGACTTCCTCATCCTCGTCGGCATCATGGCTACCATAGGCATTGGTCTCAAAGAGATCATGGGTCTCTTCCAAGCCGTCAGCCCCAGCGATGCGCTCATCGCGGCCATTGACGACGATCTCGGCACTGCTAACCCTACGGGTGAGGCGAGCAGCCAGCCTGCGATTTCCAAGGAATTCGTCACGATCTTTGAAAATGCCAGCAAGCAGAACGCCAACTTCATCAATGAGGTCAACAACAACGGTGTATCCTCACTCATGTGGGTGTGCTACTACAATGTCATGAACCCCGTCGAGCTTGTCAAGCTCGACCGCTCACGCGCGCGCTACGTCAGCTACCTGCTGGAGCAGAAGGGTCTCGACCTCGCGGCCAAGGATAATCAGGGCTTCAACGCCCTGCACTGGGCGGCATGGAGTGGCTTCCCCGAGGTCTGCCGCGTCCTCGTCAAGGCGGGTATCCCCATCGATCTTGCCGAGAACAACGGCTACAGCCCCCTCGCCCTCGCGGCGAAGCGTGGCAATGATGCCGCCGTCAAGGCTCTGCTGGAGCTCGGGGCTGACAAGAACGTGAAGCTCAAGGACGGCACCAGCCTGATTGAGCTCGCTGAGCAGCGCGCAACGGCCTACCACAGCTCTGCGACCTCTTGGTTCTCCGTTCTCTACAAACTTATCTACAACAAAGAACGCGACAAGGCTTACAGTGAGACGCTGAGGCTTCTCAAGGGCTAAGAGCTTTTCAACAACTCCTTCACACGAGGCAAGATTCTCCTTAAGAGTCTTGCCTCGTTCGCGTCATATGACTTTGGCGGTAATTAATGTAACAAATTGCAGGATTCGCACAAAAAAAGCTTTGATATTATTACTTTGGCTGTAGTTGATGGGAGGAACAGCGGCTTGCGTACTTGATTAGCTAGAGCCCATCAAGTCGCAATCCGGCATAATCGCTTCGCGTCGCTGCGCTAGCTCGCTTTTATACGGATTGCTCCTTGACAGACTCTATCTAATCAAGTTAAGGGCATGTACTTCCTTTTGTTGAATGAAAAATAAGATTTTTCACCCTACAAAAAGAAGGTTTTATATTGTGATACTGAGTACATGCTCGCACATTTTACTACATTATTTATCATCAAAGTAATAAGATGTGCTCATTGATGTGAATTCTGAGATTTGTAGCATGAACTACTCTTATCTTGCTCTGACCGCGTTGATTTTTACATTGACGAGCTTCGCTCCCTAAGCTATCTTGTAGAACAAGATGAAGCCACTGCCACCTGATAAAATAGCTCAAGCCGTCGAGATGATAAAAAGGCTCACTCTGCGTCGCTTCAATGCCGTAAGACTCGTCGATGAGGCATGCTCGGTCTATGTGAGCAAGGTGGGCGGCATGCCCTACAAGCCAGAGGGATTTGCCTACCCTCACAGCCGCGATGGAAAGCCGCTACGCCTCCTCGCCCAGATCAATCTCAGTGAGATGCCCGCCTTGGATGACTTCCCCCGCGAAGGCATGCTACAATTCTACCTAGGCGGTGATGATACATGGATTGATTCTGAAAGCGCGGCTTATCGAGTCGTCTACCACGAGCAGATTGACAAGAATATCCCCCAGCAGTCGCTACCCGATGGCTACTTCGATGTCTCCTTCTCTGATGCAGATGAGGAAGAAGCCTACGATGCATTCCCCTTTGCCCATGAGTTTTGCAAGAGAATGCGATTCCAGCAAGAGGCATCTTGGATGAGCCTCGATGACTTTCGCATTGAGCGTTACTTTGAGCAGTGTTGGTATGAGCTCTTTGGTGAATCAATTACAGAGCAGTATGAGGAGAAAGTCGCTAGCGCGACAGCTGATTTTGAATCCTATATTGATCTGTACGACAAGGCCTGTCATCGAGTAGGAGGCTATCCCCTCTTTGCCCAAGATGACCCGCGAGGGGAGAGCCTTGAGCATGCTGATAAGGAGGTGCAGCTCTTGCAGCTGGCTTCTGACTGGGTGCAGGACTTTGACTCAGACCTCTATGACGATGTGCGGCATCGCCTGATGTGGGGGGATTGCGGTCTAGGGCATTTCTTTATCAGTCACCGAGATTTGCTAGAAAGACGCTTTGACCGTGTGCTTTTCTCGTGGGACTGCGGTTGACCTCTCGCCTTCTCCGCGCGCTAAAGCAAGGCGCATACCCTGATAAAGCTTGCTATACCTATAGGCATTATGCCATAATGTTTTTGTTAAACATATGATCGATACCTTACTTTCTATTTTGCAGACCGTGGGACTCATTCTCATGGTGATCATTTTCTTCAATCTCATGATTTTTGTCCATGAATTGGGACACTTCTGGGCGGGACGCTGGCGCGGAGCCTACATCGACCGCTTCCAAATCTGGTTTGGCAAGCCCATCTGGAAGAAGAAAATCAACGGCGTCGAGTGGGGTCTAGGCTGGATCCCCGCCGGTGGCTTCGTCTCGCTCCCTCAGATGGGTGACATGGAAGCCATTGAGGGCGAATCCATCGACAAAGAAGCACTCGCCAAGCACAAGGCGCTCACCGCCCTCGACAAGGTGATCATCGCCGCCGCAGGTCCTCTCTTCTCCCTGCTGCTCGCCTTCGTCTTTGCCATCATGGTCTGGGCAGCGGGCAAGCCCACCGTCAGTATGTCGAATACTGTGGGCTATGTCGTGCCCGACTCCCCCGCCGCCGCCTCGGGTCTCATCGCAGGCGATCGCATCATCGCCGTCGATGGTCAGCCCGTCACCGAGTGGGTGGGCGATATGAAGGGCGTGAGCGAGGCAATTGCCCTCTCAGAAAACGAAAAAGTCACCCTCACCATCGAGCGTCCCCAAGCCGACGGCTCGATGAAGAAGATGGATATCCTCACCAGCTACGAGCTGCCCGACACCTCGTGGTGGCAGCGCAGCGGCATGCGTCGCATCGGTGTGATGCCTAGCTATGGCGCTACCGTCGGTGCCGTCAGCCCTCACTCTCCCGCCGAGCAAGCAGGTCTCCAAGTAGGCGACAAGATCATTGCGCTCAATGGGACTCCCATTTACAACCCCGAGAGCATCATGAGTGCCAGCCAAGAGGGCAAGGCGCTCGCCCTGACCATCATGCGTGGGGATGAGAAAAAGCAGCTCAGCATCACCCCCGTCATCCCTCTGAATTGGAAAGAACAAGAAGGCGCGCGCGCCCTCATCGGCATTGGCTGGGCCGCAGACGACATCAGCATGTCCATGCAGCACCCCAACCCCTTCTCCCAGATCACGCAGAGCCTGCGCTGGATGAAGGAGACGCTCGCCAAGGTCGTGAGCCCCGGTAGTGATGTCGGCGTGGAGCATCTCAGCGGGCCTGTCGGCATTGGTAGCCATATCTACACCATGCTCACCGCTCCCGAGGGCTGGCGCTTCGTGCTCTGGTTTGCCGTCATTCTCAATGTGAATCTCGCTGTGCTCAATATGCTGCCCCTCCCCATCGTCGACGGCGGTCACGTGGTGCTGGGCATCGCCGAGATGATTCTCGGTCGCCCTGTGCGCGGTACGGTGCTCGAGCTCGTGCAGACGGGCTTTGTCTTCCTGCTCATGGGCTTCTTCCTCTTTGTCACCTTCAAGGATGTAGGTGATCTCTTTGGCGGTGGTTCTGATAAGGAGAAGGCGGAGCTCCCGCAGCCTGTCTTCAAGCAATAGTCATCCCCTCCCCTGCCGCCTTTCTTCCTCCACGCCCCTTCTTCGATTATGCGCCTGCTCAATCCCCTCATTTTTGTACTCCTGCTGCTTTCACTCGGATGGAGCATGCGCTTGGTGGCGCTGGAGGAAGACGTCGCGGCTTGGCTCGTCGCTTGCTACGGTAGCTTGCTAGCGGTGGGTCTCGTCATCAATCTCAGCATCATCATCGCACGCGGGTTTACGAAGAGAGCCGCCTTCGGCTACTGGGGCTGGCTCATGGCCTACTTCGTCGTCGCTTGCTGGATTCTCAGTGGCAGTGTGCCGCTCTTCTCGCTCCAGCAGATTCACCGCGACTTTGACGCGAGCGAGATTGTCTTTACGTCACCCGAGCTTCAACAGGGAGAAGCCCAAGTACAGGCTCTCGACTTCCTGCGTAGCGTCGTCGCGGGCGATGAAGCCAGCGTCGCCGCGCAATGCCCTGCTACCTACGCACTCGACTCTGAGCCCGCCATTCTAGGCGCGGCGCTCGCCATTGAGTACCGCCGTCCTCAGCTACTCGCCTATTTCCTCGATCAGGGGCTCACGCCCGATGCCCGCTACGGGGAGAACACCCTGCTCACGCTTGCGGTGAATGCGTCTCGCGTCAATGACGTCCAGCGTCTCCTCAAGAGCGGAGCCGATGTGAATCTCCCCGATGCACAGGGCAACACCCCGCTCATCATCGCGGCTCTGGTCGAGAACAAGCAGCTCGTCTCCCTCCTCCTCGATGCGGGTGCAAACGCGGATCTCAAGAATCAAGACGGCTACAGCGCGTCCGACTACACCACCCGCGAAGACCTGCTAGAACTTTTAGCAGAATCTTAGAAAAGAAGATTCATTCACAGTCAAACGATTGGGCTCATTCTTCACAAAAAGCACAAAAAAAGATCTTTTTCTCTTGACTCTTCATAGAAAAATCACTATAATTCCGCCGTGCTCCGGTAACGGAAACACAAACTCCCGAAAGGAAGTAAAAGTCTGGTTCGTCTAGTGGCCTAGGACTCCCGCCTTTCACGCGGGCAACACGG
>CAYJOV010000100.1:0-8702 GCA_964371905.1 uncultured Akkermansia sp.
CGCGAGAAATTAGAAGCCCCCTTAAAAATGAACCATAGCTATCAATCAATAAAGAGCAGCTCTGGCTTATTGAGGGTGAGGGAGCAGCTCTAGCCTCCTTCCCTTATGGCTCTTGAGACGGGTGAGAGGCTTGTCATGCCTGAGTGGAGCATCGAGGTTGGCAGAAAGATCATCAGCGAGAGTCGCGTCAGGGGACGGCGCGTGCTTAAAAAAAGAACCATACGTATCAATGAAGATCGCGTATGGTTTATTGAGTGAGGGGGGGGCACTTGCCCCCTCCCTTTCTAGTCATAGGGGTGTATAGGGTAGTAGGATCATTTCGTAGGGTTGTATTGGGTAGATGGATCCTGGGGAGCAACTCCTTAGAGGGTAGGCTAAGGTGTTTGGTAGTTGGGTGTACAATACAGTGATCGAATTAAATAGTGTTATTTAGTTGTTCGAAATATATAGTACGGATTTATAGTAGTAGCAATGTTAGTTGATGTCAAGAAAAATTAATATTTTTTTGCATCTTTATTCATTTTTTTTTGCGGTGGCCTATAAATTGCCAAGGATGAGCTTCTGCTTTGATATTGTGAATACTGTATTGAGTGAACTCCTTTATGTATTATATTAGTTATATTAGACGTAATAATTACCCTGTAAGGGTCAGATGTTTTTTCTTGTATATTTATATATTATTAAATATAGTCAAAGAGCAAGATTCATTCGTCTTTCTTGCGCTGCTTTACTCAAGCTGTGTTTTATTGTGTATAATTGATTGTAATACGGGTTTTTGACTCCTGTAAAGCATTCTTGTGGGCTTCTTGGGTATTGAAAAAGAATCCTCAAGAGGTTTTTGTTATTTTTTTGATGCAAAAAACAGTGCCATTATCATGCGTCAGAGGCACTCGACAATGCTTGTGTCGGATTGCGATGATGATTGTGCAGGAGTAGCTGCGGGGCGTCGAGCAGCGTCCTTAAAAAGTTGGAATCAATGTCGATATTTTACCTTGCAATCGAATAGAGCTCTTGTTATCCTTTAAATTGTAAGGAAGCACGACTTTGCGACACCACTACCGTTGCGCGCTCTTCATACTCGCCTTATCTCTTCGAAACCTTAGCTTACGCGACACGATGAAAGAACAACCACGAGTCCAAGTCTTTGACCTCCTCAAGGGGCTCAAGCATGGGCAGGTCAAGTGCCCCAAGTGCGGAGCCACCGACATCTCCCGCGCCGATGAGAGTAGCCCGCTGTTCTGCCATTTTTGCAAGATTGAGTTCGATCCCCCCCTCGTGCCGCTCGATGACGACGCGCACGAGATAGACGAGCTCAAGGGTGTCCACGTCAGCACGGGCGCGCAAGACATCGCCGCCGACGCGCTCGACCTCGTCACCATCAAGTGCCAGAGCTGTGCTGCCGAGGTGGTCATCAATAGCAGCGAGACACACGAGGCGCGCTGCCACTGGTGCCGCAATCATCTCTCCCTCCAGAATGTCGTGCCCAATGGGGCGGTGCCCGATCTCGTGCTCCCCTTCACCCTGAGCAAGGCGATGGCGAGAGCCGCCTTGGAGAGCTATATGGATGAGTACAAGTACTTTGCCCATCCGCGCTTCAAGCGCGAGTTCAACGCCGAGAATACCTTTGCCCTCTACCTCCCCTACATGCTCGTGGACATCAAGGCGCATAGCCGCCTTGAGGGGCAGGGCGAGAGCACGCTGAGCAAGTCGCACCAGACGACGGGCTCGGGCAGCACGCAGAAGACCACCACCACCTACGAGGTGGGCACCTACCAGATCAGCCGCGAGTTCGACCTCCTTGTCGACGACCTCCTCATGCAGTCCAAGCATGACCGCCTGCATCACCGAGGCACGGCTCACGTCATCAACGCCGTCTTGCCCTTCGACACGAAGCGCGCTGTGAAGTGGAATCCCAGCCTCCTCAAAGGCATGCGCTCCGAGAAGCGCGATCTGAATGTCTCTGGCCTCGAGAAAAGTGTTTTCACCCAGCTCTACGACATAGGCTTCATGCATGCGGCGACTATGATAGAGCCCTACGACAGAGGGGTAAAGTGGAGCTCGCACAAGCAGGACGTGCTGGGTGAAAAATGGGTCTCTATCTACCTGCCCGTCTGGATCTACAGCTACAAGAGCTGGCCCTGGGGCAAGGTCTACTACAGCGCGATGAATGCGCGCTCGGGCAAGGTCGTCGGCACGATGCCTATCAACTACCCCAAGCTCCTCTTCATCTGCGCGCTCTTCCTCATCATCCCCCTGCTCCTCGCGCACTATGTCATGCTGCACTTTGCCGTGCTCATGATTCTCGCGCCATGGATCTTTATCTCCACCTACCGCGACTACCACAAGAGCGGTGTGAGGCACAGGCATGCCGAGGAGACCCGCACCCGCGTCTCTGAGGTGCAGCGCGAGGATATCCTGCTCAAGAAGGGGCAGTCCGACTCCCCCTACTCGATGAATGGAGCCCAAGTTTACCCTCCCAAAAAAAGCTAATAACCATGAGCAACTACAACCCTACAGACAAGCATCCCCTCAGCTTTCTCGCCCCCCTCATTACAGGCGTCGGGATCCTCGTGCTGCTCTTCTTCCTCTACACGAGCATCAAGGCCTCAGTCACCGAGATACACTTAGGGCGCATCCACCGCGAGATCCAGCAGGACGGCATCGTGGTCTTGGCGGATAATAGCACGCCCTCACCCATCCATGAGGGGAAATCCCTCGTCCTCTCGGGGAAGCTCCACGTGGATGCTCCCTTGCGCGATGAGGACTTTCACATCGAGCAGGCAGGGCTCAAGCTCATACGCGAGGTGCAGATCTATCAGACGGTCAAGGACGTGGACTTTGGCGGCAAGAAGGAGAGGCAGGTGTACATGGCCGATAAGATGGCGGAGTCTTCGACCATCTTCATCAATGAATGGTGTGCTGCCCCCGTCGTCACGCGCCCCATGGAGGGTGCCTTTCACCTCAGCTTTGAGGAGCGTCAGCGCAATGCCAATGAGGGCAGCGAGCTCTTTTATCAGAGCAAGACCATGCTGCCCAATAGCGTCAGACTAGGGGCTTATCATGTGTCCACCCCCATCATCCAGAGCGAGCAGTGGGGCACGATCGCCCGCGACTTCCTCCTCCCTCAGAGCCAGTGGCATGAGAAGACCTTCGCCCTAGGCATCGCCAAGGAGCATGCCCTCTACCTCCGCAAGAAGGGCTTTACAGAGCAAGAACGCGCCACGCCCGAGGCCTATGAGCCGCAAATCGGTGATCTGCGCGTGCGCTGGCGCGTCATCCTCAGCGATCAAGAGGTGACCCTGTTCGCACGGCAGCAGGGCGATAGACTCTGGCCTATCCCAACATCGGCCGATCCCTATTTCGTCCTTGAGCGCGGTGTGATCGACATACCGCACTACCTCGCCGCCGAGCATGAGGCGGGGCAGCGCTTCTCGTCTATGATGCTTTTCTTTTACTTCTTCTTCTTTTGGGGGAGTTATGCGCTGATTTTATGGGGGATACGATTTGGCACGCGTCAGTCTGCCCTCTGGGAGGGCTGGATGGCGTGTTACAAGAAAGGCAGCTCCGCCCTGCTCTCCTGCCTCACCCTGAGCCTCGTCTATGTCTTCTTGATACTCTACGCAGGCGATTGGCAGGGGCTTGCTTGGTTCGGGCTTGCTTGGCTCGCCCTCGCTCTAGGCTTGGGCTACTATCTCTGTAAAAAAGCTATCAACAAGGGCAAGACCCTGATCTTTACTGGTCCCACACGCATATCCCACGATGAAAACACCCCTTCTTAAACTCACAAAACTCAGCCTCCCCCTCCTGCTGCTCTCCCTCTGCGGAGCCGCCGAGCTCACCATCCTCCACAGCAGCGACGTGCATGGGCGCCTCAGCCCCGTCAAGGCGGGAGGCAAGCCGCAGCAAGGTGGGCTGGCAAAGCGCGCCCACTTTGTCCAGCAGATGAGACAGCAGGAGCAGAATATCCTCGTACTCGACAGCGGAGACTACTTCCAAGGCACGATTTACTACGACCTCTACGGCGGCAAGGAGAGCGCGCGGCTGATGACGCATGCGGGCATAGATGCCATGGCGCTGGGCAACCACGAGTTCAACGCCGACGAGGCAGGCCTCCGCGATCTCCACAAGCTCGCGCGCACGCCCTTTCTCTGTGCGAATGTCGAGTTCACCGACAGCTACCTGCGCGAGAAGATAGCCCCCTACATGGTCAAGGACATAGACGGCGCGCGCGTCCTCATCATAGGCGTGACAACCCCCGAGCTCATGAGCATGACCAAGAGCCAGAGCATCAAGGTACAGGATGCCACAGCCTGCGTCCAGCGCATCGCGCAGGACGTGCCGCATGACTACCTCATCGTGCTCTCGCACTGCGGCTTTGCCTACGATAAAGCCATGCTCCAGCAAGCCCCCGCCATTGATCTCATCCTCGGCGGGCATGACCACGACAAGCTCGTCTATCATAGCCCCGAGGGCGTCATCGCGCACCACGGCTGCTACGGCACCCAGATGGGCGTGCTCAAGGTCGATACGGAGCACAAGACGCTTGACGCGAGGCTCGTCCCCATGGATGAGGATATCCCACACAGCGCGGACGTGGACGAGGATATGCGCCACGTCAACGCCCGCGTCGATGCCCTCAAGGCGATGACCGTCGCCCATACTCAAGTCACCCTCCAAGGCGAGGAGCAGCTCATCGAATCCCAGCCGACGAACCTCGCCCAGCTCGTGCTCAAGTCCATGTCGCGCGCCTTCCCCAGCTACGATGCTGTCATCGTGCAGGCGGGATCGATACGCCTCTACAAGCAGCTCATGGGCGAGATCAGCTACGCCGATGTCATGCAGATCCTCCCCTTCAAGGGGAAGCTCGTGCATGGTCAGCTCCCCGGGAAGGACCTGAAGAGCATTCTTCAAAAGGGGAAGAAAGCCGGCGAGAGCTACCTCCACGTCCATCTCAAAGCCTCTGAGATCGAGGATGACAAGCTCTACGAGATCATCACCAATGACTACCTCGCGGCGGGGAAGGACGGCTACGATGAGTTCTTGAGACTGGAGAAGAAGCAAATCTCCGCCGATGACTGCTTTGTGACCCTCCTTCGCTTCCTCAAGGAGAATCCCCAGATCACCGAACACACCTACAGCTTCTAGCCCCCATGAAGAACAGCATTAGACTCCTCATCCTCGCCCTCGTCGTCCTCCTCGGCGTGGTCCTCTACACGACCCTACGCAGCCCAGAAGCAGCCCCCTGCAGCTCCTGCGTCCCCTACAGCCCTTACACCCCCTACGTCACCCCAGCCCCCGTGCAGGTGAATGAGGAGATGCGCCGCATCATCGCCGAGACCAACGCCCTCGGGGAGCAAGAGATCAAGCTAGCCGAGATCGTGGCAGAGGTCGCGCGGGAGACAGGGCAGAGCGAGACAGACATCCTCCGCAAGATCCAAGACGCCGACGCCTACAACGCCCGCACCCCCACGACCGCCGAGCGTTACAAGACCAGCGCAGGAGTCTACACCGACGAGCGCAGCGCGCTGCACAAGAAAATCCTAGAAGAAACCTTCGCGGGCAAAGACACCGCCAAGGCGCAGCAGGGCGAGCGTCC
The DNA here is from genome assembly GCA_964371905.1 of uncultured Akkermansia sp. Taxonomy (GTDB): domain Bacteria; phylum Verrucomicrobiota; class Verrucomicrobiia; order Verrucomicrobiales; family Akkermansiaceae; genus Akkermansia. The sequence goes on from CAYJOV010000100.1 coordinate 5,597, forward strand.
CCGCGTCATCATGCTCGGCGGACGCGGCGGGGCGGGGAAATCGCAATTCGAAGGCATGGTCTACACACAGGACGAGTATCTCCTGCTCAATTCCGATGAGTTTAAGAAGCTACTACCTGAGTACAAGGGATACAATGCCAATGAGGTGCACCGCGAGAGCGGCGACCTCCTCGCCATGGCGGAGAAGCTCGCCGTCGCCCACCGCTACCACGTGGTGATTGATGCCACCATGTCGGGCAGGAAATCCACACAGGCGAAGATCGAGATGTTCCAGAAGGCGGGCTACCAGATCGACATGTACTTCATGCACCTCCCCTGCAAGATCTCCACCATGCGTGGCATCAAACGCTTTGTCAGCAAGCCGAATGGCCGCTACGTGCCCTTTGTCGTACTCACCGACATGACCGCATGCGAGCAGAACTTTTACGACCTGCTGCCCTACGCGACGAATTGGGCCTTCTTCACCAACCTCGGAGGCTACAAGACGGGGCCGAAGTTCATTGACGGCAACAAGAATCCCCTTGTGGAGAAGCCTCGTCCTTGAGCTCGGACTTCTCCCCTGATTTGCTTGTGGGCTTGGTGAGATCCAAGCCCATTTCCTTGAGCTTCGCCAGCTGCTTGTCGATCTCGCCGCCCTTGCTGTAGTCGGGCTCATGGCGGTATTCGTTGCGGTATTTGTCTTGGAGTTCCTGATTCTGAGATTGTTCTTTCATGATATTATGTATAACATAATTTGTAACCGCTTGCAATACCCTTAAAAATACAAAATGGTGAACTATAAGCTTGTTTTTAAAATACTTTTTATTAAAATAAAGAGTGAATCAGCCCAAACACCTGTATGAAAACATTCCTATCCGTATCAACCCTCGCCCTTTTCTCTGCCTGCGTGCTCAGCTCCTGTAAAGAAAAGCAAGACGCCCCCCCAGCAGAAGTCCCCGCCCCTGCTCCCCCAGCACCAGCCCCCCCTCCTCCTCCAGCTCCTCCCGCCCCTGTTGAGGTCTATTACAGCGTGGAGCTCAGTGGGATAGGTGCCAACAAGATCGATGTCATCAAAGCCCTACGCGCCTATAAAGCTGGTATGAGACTCAGGGCTGCCAAGGATGCAGTCGACGCCGTAGAGGATGGCAAGGGTGCCTATCTCCTCGCAGAAAAGCTCCTTGATGCAGACGCTCAGGCACTCAAAGCCACCTTTGAGAAAGCTGGTGCTACCATCAATCTCAACAAGCTCTAATCCACTCAGCACTCAGTACCCTATGAGAGAGAGCCTCATCCTTGCACTCTGCGCCCTATGCGCGCAGAGTGCACTAGCTACGCCCGCCGAGAACCGCACGGCAGATGCCCTCTACGAGCGCGCGACTGCCTACGCCAGTGAGAATGACGACAAGCTCATGATCAAGGCAGTCGAGTACTACAACAAAGCCGCCGCCGCAGGGCATCCCGAGGCCGCCACGCAGCTCGCCCTCTGCTACATGCATGGGCAAGGAGTCGATCGCGATGTGCCCCGTGCCATCAAGATGCTTCTTGAGCTCGCCGTAGAAAACAAGGCCTCCGCCCTCTACCAGCTCGCCCTCTGCTACCAGTCGGGGATGGGAGTAGACAACAATGAGAAAAAAGCCGTCGAGCTCTACACCCGAGCCGCCGATCTCGGACATGCCGAGGCCCAGTGGCAGCTCGGCACGATCTATCTCGTGGGGCAGCTCGTGAAACAAGACCTCAAGCTCGCCTTTCAATACACACAACAGGCCGCCGAGCAAGATCATGTACCGGCGCAATTCAACCTAGGCTCCTTTTATGAGAACGGTGAAGGAACGGTGAAGGACAAGAAGAAGGCCCTTCACTGGTACAAGAAAGCCTCCGCGCTCGGCGATGATCACGCCGCTCAGAAGGTCAAGGAACTCGAAGCCCAGTAGACCTCCTCGCCCTCACAATGACCCCTTTACGCCACGCCGCGCCCATCTACCTCGCAGCTGCTCTCATGCCCCTGAGCACGAGCGCAGCCGCACCCGCGAGCTCCCCATCACCCGAGCTTCATGCCTCCCAGATCAACAAGCGAGGCGCGATGGGGTCTACCCCCTTTCTCGATGCTATTTTAGAAGGGAATACGTCGCTCGTCGCCCGCATGATAGCGGCGGGGGCGGATGTCAACTACCTCCCCTCATTCAGCGAGGAAGAGCTCGCCCATGGTGATAACCCCTACGCTACGCCGCTCATCATGGCCTGCGGAGGAGAGATCCCACCGCAGGCGGAGATCGTCAAGCTCCTGCTTGCGGCGGGGGCGAATCCGAATCTCGCCATGCCCGAGAGCGGCTGGACAGCCTTGATGACCGCGGCGAGCTTTGCGAGGGTGCAGCTTGTCACCCTACTCTTAGACGCGGGCGCAGATCCCAATCAGAGAACGGCCGCGGGCGATAGTGCCCTAGCGCGAGCCTGCGACATGCAATCTGTCGAGATCGTCGAAGCCCTCCTTGCCGCGGGAGCTGACGCGAAGCAGCTGGGGGAGCACAGGCGCAATCTTTATTATCATGTCCTTGGCGCTAGTGCCATCCTCGAAGCCCCGCCCCTTGATGCTGTCTCTGCGCGCGTTGTGCTCATCAAGAAACTCCATGCACGCGGAGTCGATGTGAATCATGTCGACGCGCAGGGCGAGACCCCGCTGATGCGCCTCGTGCGCATGAGTCAAATCTATGGGAACGAGGAGGAAAGCCTCGCCCTTGCGCGCTGCCTCATGCAGCTGGGAGCACGTCCTCGATGGAAAAATAGCAAGGGAGACTCAGCCCTGAGCCTCGCTCAGCAGCAGGGTAAAAAGAAGCTGGCAGACTGTCTGGCAACTTGCCGCGCTGCTGAATAAACATCTTCCTCAGCATCCCACCTAGCAGCATCGCTCGAGTATCTCTCACTTGCGTCGTCGCAATCTGCTTTATTGCAGATTGTATACGGATTGCTCCTTGATAGTTTCTATTTAATACAATTCCTCTATGTTTCACGGTTTTTTTTTGACTACGCGGCTGGGTGCCACAGAGTCCGCGTTGCATCAAGACGAAAAGCAGCATAAACGAGCTTCGCTCGCCGCCTTCGGCGGACTTTATATGCTTTTCTTACTTGACGC
>CAYJOV010000101.1:0-8663 GCA_964371905.1 uncultured Akkermansia sp.
GCGTCGTGTACCTCGTATTTGGCGATTTTGCGGATGCGTATCTCGGTGAGGCGTATGATGTCGTCGCGGGTGACGGGGCGTAGGAGGTCGACGACGTGGGGGGCGAGCTGGGCACCTATCTCGCGCAGGGATTCTTCCCAGCTGTTGCTCTCTTCAAGGACTTGGTAGATGCGATTCTCGATGAAGATTTTTTCGAGACTGAGCTGCATCCATGTTTCTTGGAGCTCGCGTAGCTGGACGTCGAGCTCGCGGCGCAGGGTCTCTTTCGTCGCCTCGACGTTGTGCTTGAGGATCTCACTCACGCCGATGAAGTGGGGCTTGTTGTCAATGATGACGACGGACTTGGGCGAGATGCTGACCTGACAGTCGGTAAAGGCGTAGAGGCTCTGGCAGAGCTTGTCGAGATCGGTGTCGGCGGGGTAGTAGACGAGGATGTCGGCGGTGGCAGCGGTGTTGTCCTCGATGCGTGTGATTTTGATTTTCCCGCGCTCGGCGGCGGCCTCGATGCTCTGGATGATGGATTCGGTGGTGGTGCTGTAGGGGATCTCAACGATGCGGATGCAGCGCTTCATCCCAGTGTCGAAGCGCGCGCGACAGCGGAGGCGACTCGCCCCCGTGCCGTCTTGGTAGCTGCTCACATCGAGCTGTCCGCCTGTGAGGAAGTCGGGGTAGAGGACGAAGTCTTGCTCGCGGAGATGCGCGATGGCGGCATCGATGAGTTCGTTGAAATTGTGGGGCAGGATGTGGCAGCTCATGCCCACGGCGATGCCGAGAGCCCCTTGGGCGAGGAGGAGGGGGAATTTGGCGGGTAGGGCGATGGGCTCTTTGTTGCGCCCATCGTAGCTGAGCTTCCAGTCGGTGACTTTGGGGCTAAAGAGGACTTCTTTCGCAAAGGGGGAGAGGCGTGCCTCGATGTAGCGGGAGGCGGCGGCGGAGTCGCCTGTGAGGATGTTGCCCCAGTTGCCCTGGGTGTCGATGAGGAGATTCTTTTGCCCCATGGTGACGAGGGCACTGCCTATGGAGGCGTCGCCGTGGGGGTGGTACTTCATCGTGTCGCCGACGATGTTGGCGACTTTGTTGTAGCGTCCATCGTCCATGCGCTCCATGGAGTGGAGGATGCGTCGCTGGACAGGCTTGAGGCCATCGAGCGCATGGGGCACGGCTCGCTCGAGGATGACGTAGGAGGCGTATTCGAGGAAATAGTCTCCATACATCTGATGGATCAGGCTTGGGCTGTCGTAGGTAGTGGAGGTTGGATGATCGCTGCTCATGACTTTCTCGGGCTAGAGTGTAGCAAATATTCTACAAGATCTCAAGCCTTTAGAGTAGATGCGGCAATTCGCACGAAAGGAATGACTCGGGATGTATAACACAGAATTCGTCTTGATTTAATTGATCAAGCGCGTTATAATACACAGCATGCACGGCGGGGGTAGGCAGGCAGATCTTGACTTAATTCATTCTCTCTGTTTAATTGCGGGTCCTATCCTGTATAAAGAGCTTTCACAAGAGCTGCTTACATGGGCGCGCGCGGCTTGTCAGCAGCACGAATCACACGCGGAGCTGCCTCCACGACTCAAGGAGGGTAAGGGACAGTTCTTCGTCTATGAGCAATTCCCCATTGCGAGCTTGAGGGAGCATTACGATCGATCGATCCTCCTGCGCGAGAAGCTCGCCGAGCTGGAGACTCTGCGAGAAACTTACCCCTCTATTCAGGGGAGTAGCGCGCTGAGGGCGCGCGCGCGGCATGCGCTAGTGGAGGGTGACGCGGCACGATTCAAAAAGATACTACAGGCCTATGGGCATGGCGAGATCATGGGATGGCATCCCGATCGGCATCGCGAGCTTTTCTGGTATGAGGTGCTGGGGAATGATTTGCTGGGCAGCGAGCTCATTGAGGACGACTCTGCGCGCCTCGAGGTAGGCGCTCTGATTATGAAAAGACAGGCCCTCGTCGAGCTCTCCCGCACCCCCCCCTTCCTCGATAGCAACAAAAGAGCCGTTTATTGTGCGAGGCGTGGCGAGCTCGCAGCACTGCGGCTACTGGCCGAGCAGGAGCCTCAGAATATGATTATTCAGGCCTGTCTCTGCATGCTACAAGGTCAATGGAAGGAGGCACACCAGCACTTTGGAGCGGTCTTTACCCACTCTGATCTGGGAGCTCAGCTCATCCAGCATCAGCAAATCGAGGTGGCTCTACCGCTGGGTATCCTCAATGCGATCGCGAGGCAAGCACGCGTCAGTGTGATTCAGAAGTGGCTCCACTTTGCCCAAATATGCCTCATCCCCCCCCAGCAAGCATGGCTGAGTCCGAGTGAGCAGCTCGAGCAGCAGAGCTCACTGAGTCTGCTAGAGCTCCTCGATTCTATCATCAACCGCGATGCGATCAGTGGCAAAGAAAAGCTCGCGGAGCTCACCGCCCCGCTCCGTCAAAAGCTCGCCCATCCCTCAGCCCTGCACCTGCTACTGCTCACGATTCTCTCTGAGCATCTTCAAGAGCCCTTTGCCCTCGAATCTTGGATGCTGCGCAAGCAACATCACGGCGATGAGCTCTATCTCCACTACCTAGGATGCTATCTACTCAGCTGTGATAGCCCCTATAGCGAGCAGCAGCTCACAAGCTACCGAGCACTGATCCACCCCGATATAGCACCACTCCCCATCAAGCCACGCCAGCCCAGCCTGCCAGCACCCCGCGCGGCGAGTCACACCAAGCAGCTCTTTTGGGACATCCACCTAGACGCCGATCAAGAAAGCATCACCCGCATCGAGGCCCGCCTTCTGGATGGCAACAGCGAAATACAGCGCCGAGGGCGCGTCCTCTCGCTCGAAAAGCTACGCAACGGCGACTATCCCGAGCTCATCGACAAAGCCGATCATGCCATTCTCCCTCAAATCAAGCGTCACTACGACAGCTCAAGAGTGACCTGGCAGCTCAGCTACAGGGGCTATGCCTCCCTAGCAGGGCATCCCCGACTACGACTCATTCGAGAGGGTGGCGCTATGAGTCCACTCCGCCTCCATGCCCAGCAAGCGGGCTTACATGTCAAGATCGAGTCTGATGAGCTCGTCGTGCATATGCCTACGGAGCAGGATTATCGTCGCCTCCATCGCTTGGCCGATGGCAGCTATCAAATCCTCCGTGCTACGCCGCGCCTTGAGCAGCTCCAGCAACTGCTCGGAGCGGTGCCTGAGCAGGGGGATTATAAGCTACAGCGTACCAAGCACCCCGAGCTCTTTGACCTCATAGCACAGTTGACGAGCAAGCAGAAGCTCTCGCCCCCCTCTCCCGCAGACAATCCAGCCCCCTCCCCCCAGCCTGAGACAATCCTCCCCCTGCTCCACCTCAGCTACCGCGCCCAGCGCCTTGAGCTCACCCTAGGGCTTCGCATCCACCCCGACTCCCCCATCTACTTTGAGACCAGTGATCAGACCTGCGAGCTGCTGCTACCCCCACCCGAGCGTCGCACCCTCAGTATTCACCGCAACAAGAGCGAGGAGGAGGCTTGCCTCCTGCACCTTGTCGAGCACTGCCCCAGCCTCCTAGACCCATCTCATCTCCTCGACAAGTCCCCCTACCGCTGGAGTATCCAGGGACTGACAGCTAGCCTCCAATGCCTGAGTGAGCTGGAAGACTACCAGCAAAGCCACAGCCGCAAGCTCGAGCTGCTCTGGCGCGGAAGCGAACCGCTGCACCTCATCAATCCGCAGAGTCATAGCCTCACGCTCCAGCTGCGCAACACCATACACAATTGGTTTGAAATAGGCGCGCAACTCGTCATTGATGAGCAGCGCGTCTACGAGCTCCGCGAGCTCGCCCAACTACGGGAGCAACTCCGAGGACGCTTCCTCCCGCTCGGGCAGGGTGAGTATCTCGCCCTCCACGACACCCAGCGCCACCAGCTCCAGCACCTCCACACCACCCTGCATCAGAAAGCGGGCAAGCTGCTGCTGCCCCGCGCCGCCCTCCTCGCACTCGGTGAGCAGTGGGACTACAGCGATCTCGATGACAATCTACGCTCCCAGCTCGATGCCCTGCATCACCAATTCGCCAACGACTGGTCAGCCCCCCCCGAGCTCCACGCCCAGCTACGCCCCTATCAAGAGCTAGGCATACGCTGGCTCATCACGCGCGCTCAGCAATCTCTGGGCTGCTGCCTCGCCGATGACATGGGACTAGGCAAGACACTGCAAATCCTCGCCCTACTCCTCGACCAGTCCAGCCAGGGTGCCAGCCTCATCATTGCCCCAGTCTCCCTGCTGCGCAACTGGGCAGACGAAGCGGCACGCTTCACCCCCAGCCTACGCATCCATATCCATGAAGGAAAAGAGCTCCATGCAGACTCCCTGCACGAGGGCAGCCTCTACCTCGCCAGCTACGGACAGCTCCTCTCCTGCCCCGCCCTCATGGAGCATGAGTGGAATGGACTCATCCTCGATGAAGCGCAGAATATCAAAAACTCACGCTCCCAGCGTAGCCGCGCCGCGCGCCAGCTCCGCGCGCGCTTCCGCGTCGCCGCTACGGGCACGCCCGTTGAGAATCACCTCAGCGACATCTGGAGTCTCATGCACTTTCTCAACCCTGGGCTGCTGGGTCAGCATAGCCACTTTCTACGCCACATGCAATCCCCCGACACAGCACACCAGCTCCAGTCACTCCTTGCCCCTCTCATCCTGCGGCGTCACAAAAACGACGTGCTGCGTGAGCTGCCCCCGCTCACCGAGATCACTCTGCCCGTTGAACTCTCCGCCAGTGAGCGAGCCCTCTACGAGGCACGTCGCCGAAAAGCCCTGCAGCACCTGAGTCAACCCTCAACGAGCAGCTCCATGCATATTCTACGCGAGCTCACGGCCCTGCGTCGACTCTGCTGCCACTCGGGGCTCGTCGAGGCGGATGCCACCGAGTCCTCCAAGCTCGATGCCCTCCAGCCCCTCCTCGCGGGCCTGCTAGAGGCGCAGCATCGCGTCCTCATCTTTAGCCAATTCACCGACGTACTCCAGCTCGCCCGCACGCGCCTTGATCGAGAGCTCCAGCAGCATAGCCTCTACCTTGATGGCAACACCCCAGCCGAGGAGCGCGCCACACTCATCGCACGCTTCCAGAGCCCCGACCAGCACGAGCACCAGCTCTTCTACATCTCGCTCAAGGCAGGAGGCAGCGGGCTCAACCTCACCGCCGCCGACTACGTCATCCTCCTCGACCCTTGGTGGAATCCCGCCATCGAAGCCCAAGCCGCCGCACGCGCCCACCGCATGGGACAGAACCAGCCCGTCACCCTCTATCGCCTCATCTGCAAAGACAGCGTCGAGGAGCAAATCCTCTCCCTGCATCAGCAAAAGCAAGAGCTCAGCGAGCACATTGATACGCTCAGCCGTCAGGCGCTCATGCAGCTGCTTGAACAGAGCGGTTAGAGAAAAAGAAACTTGACGAATACCGCTACATCTGCTATATTCACCAAGCAATCCATACACTATGAAGAGATCTATCCCCCTATCGCTCCTTCCGCTGAGCAGCGTGCTACTGCTGACGCAGTGCGACACGCTCAAGCAAGACTGTGAGGCAGTTGTCGAGCGCGATACGAAAATCCTCCAAGAGCCCAGCGGCGACTATTATATAGGACGACGCTACTACATGCCCGACACCCGATTCTGGGGCTTCTTGCGCCGTCCAAACCAATCGTGGAAGACCTCCAAGCTCGTCATCATGGACGAGAAGCTCACGCGCACCCCAGACCGCGGTCCCGAAGAGCCTCGTCGCGATGCCATCTTTGGCTCTGACAACAATGTGGAATACATTGTCTATGGCGACTACGGCTCTGAGCCTACCTATGAGCCCAACAGCAATCAGATCTTACCCACCTTTGTCGCGCGAGGCTTCAAGGTACGTGACCTCACCCCCGGCTTCCTCTTCACCCCCTCGGAGAAGTATAGTACCCGAGCCGTCACCCTCTATCCTGCCCTCAGTCCTAGTCCTCATGACTACCAACGCGCGGGTGTGAACCCCGTGCGCTTTGGCCCACCGAGTCAAGCGAACTAGCACCCGCAAAAAGCCCCCGCCCCCCCCTTTTTTGACAACAGAGCAGTCCCACTGCCCAACCCCCAAAAACTAGCCCTCGACAACACAGCCCTCACCTACGCAGACAATGACAGACAGGTAATCCACGCCACCTATGATGATTTTTATTGATCATAAAGGACAGGCATGATAGAAAGTCTGTAGCACATAACTCTTTTTTCACACTCCCCACCATGGCTCAATCTACCATACACGTCGCGCTTGAAATAGGAACGTCCAAAACATGCATGGTCGTAGGTGAAGTCAACACTGACGGCACGGCATCCATCATAGGCATAGGTGAAGTCCCCTCACAGGGAGTACGCCGAGGAGAAATCGTCGACCAGAGCGCAGCGAGTCGCTGCGTACGCGACGCGTGGTCACTCGCGCAAGACCACGCCGATGCCGAGATACGCAGCATCTGCCTCTCGATCACGGGCAGCCACTTCATAGGAGAAAACAACATGGGCTCCTACCGCCTCCCTGATGAGCTACGCGTCGTCACCCCCGAGCACATGGACACCGTGCGCGAGAAAGCCGAGTCCTTAGAAATCGCCCAGGATCGCTACATCGTCGACAGTATCACTGGCTACTATAGTATTGATGGTAAGGAGGCGAGCAGCTATCCTGTGCGCCTCACGGCGCGCACCTTGGACGTCTCATGCCACATCATCCATGGCTTTGAGAGCCGCATCCACAACTCGGTAATCTGCGTACGCCAAGTCCCCCTTGAGATCGAAGACCTCGTCTTTGCCCCCATCGCGACCGCGCACGCCATCCTCACCCGAGAGCACAAGGAAGCAGGAGCCTTGCTCATCGACATAGGAGCAGGCACGACAGACTACGTACTCTACCTCAATGGAGATGTCGTCGCCTCGGGCTGCATCCCCGTCGGTGGCAATCACATCAACCAAGATATTGTCAAGCTCTCCCACCAGCGAGTCAACTTCGTCGCCGCTGAAGTCCTCAAGCGCACCGAGGGCAATGCCTCTGGCGATATGAAGGATAGCACCATGGCCGTCTACCGCGATGCAGAAGGACGCAATGAAGCTCAAATCGAGCGCGGCGTGCTCAATCGCATCATCTATGAGCGTCTCTACGAGACCCTCCTGCTTGTCAAGTCCAAGCTCCCCACCCACGCGGTCGAGCATCGCGACTTCTCGGTCTACCTCTCAGGAGGTGCGAGCATGATGCGCGGTCTCGATGACGTGGCAGAGAGCATCTTCCAGACAACGGTCTTCCAGCCAGACCCTGTCTCTGAGGGCGATGACTACTCCTTCATGAATGACCCTCGCTACTGCACCGCCATCGGTCTGATACGCATGGCGCAGATTCAGCATGCGCGCGAGCAGCAAGAGCGAGATGGCGTATTCACGCGTTTCCTCAATTTTATCCTGCGCCGCTAATGCCCTCGCGCGCCTTTCCCTTCCCCTCCCCTCCACTTCACGCATTGCCCCCTCTGTTTTTGCTCCCCTTCATCACATGATCCATTTTCAAACCACCCAGCCCACCGAAGAAGGTGTCACCATCATCGGCATAGGCGGCGCTGGGGCTAATATATTAAAATACTTTGCCAGCTCCTACGCCGCCAACGTCAAGATGTGCCTCCTCGGGCTTGACGAGCGTCTCGGAGTCGGCTGCGAGCACGCCCAATTCATCCAGCTGGGTCACATCAGCAATCACGGCATGGGCTCGGGCGGCGATCCTCACCTCGGTCGCAAAGCCGCGGAAGAAGCCAACGACGAGCTTTCCAATCTCGTCGAGCATGAGCGCCTCATCGTCCTCATCGCAGGGCTCGGTGGTGGCACTGGCTCGGGGGTTACCCCTGTGCTTGCCCAGATGGCACGTGAGGCAGGAGCCTTTCTCGTCACCGTCGCGGTCATGCCCTTTGAGTTTGAAGGACCGCGCCGCCGTCGACAGGCAGAAGAGGCCCTCGCCATGCTGCGCGAGGAGTCGCACATCCTCTTCTGCTTTGAAAACGACATGATGGAGGCCCTCTTCTCCTCTCACCGAGGTGTACGCTCCGTCTTCGAAGAGGCAGACAGCCTGCTAGCACGCGCCGCCGCCGCCGTCCCCATGCTCGATAGCTCCCCAGGGCTCATCAAGATGGGACTCGATGATCTCCAGACCGTCCTCCAGCGCGGCGAGAGTCGCTGCCTCTTTGGCTCGGGAAGCGCGCGCGGAGAGTTCCGCGCCGCTCAAGCCGCCCAAGACGCGCTCAACTCACCGCTGCTCAGTCACAACCGCTCCTTGGAGCACGTCGACACCCTGCTCGTTCACATCGTCGGGGGGGAATCCCTCAGCGTCGAGGAGCTGCGCCACACCATGGAGCATATCCAAGAGCAATACCCAGGGCAAAAATTCAACATCCACTTTGGCACGGCCATCAAGCCCCAGCTCAACGATGAGCTCCAAGTGACCATCATCGCCTCCATAGACTCCCAAGGCTACCACGAATCACGCAACTCAGCACTCACAGCCAAAGCCAAACTAGCCACACACGAGCCAGAAGAGCAGCAAGAGCTTGAGCCAGAGGCTGAAGAACCAGAAGCCAAGCCAGAGCCAGAGCCAGAAGCCACGCCACAGCCAGAACCAGATCCAGAGCCAG
>CAYJOV010000102.1:0-5179 GCA_964371905.1 uncultured Akkermansia sp.
TGAAAAATCCATCTCGAAAATCATCTCAAAATATCGCCTCGCGAGAAATTAGAAGACCCCTTATGATAGAAAAGGTCTTTTACGCCTCGGGGCTGCTGAAGTCAGCCTTGCGCATATCGCCCTGCTCGATGAAGGCTGTGTGCATGGCGAATGCCTTCTTGAGGCAGTGCTGCGTGTGACCTACAGGCGTGAGCGCGAGGTACTGGCGCAGACTCTCGCGGTATTCGGGGTCAGCGCAGTTCTCAATGATAGCCTCGGCGCGTTCGCGTGGGGAGAGGCCGCGCAGGTCGGCGACACCGTGCTCGGTGACGATGATATCGACATCATGCTCCGTGTGGTCGGTGTGTGAGACCATGGGGACAATGGCGGAGATAGCCCCCTTCTTCGCCACGGAGGGGCAGGAGAAGATCGTGAGCGCACCGCTGCGGGCAAAGTCACCCGAGCCGCCCAGACCATTCATCATCGTCGTACCGTAGAAGTGGGTGGAGTTCACATTACCAAAGAGGTCTACCTCAATGGCGGTGTTCATGCAGATGAGACCGAGGCGGCGGGAAATTTCGGGGTTATTGGAAATTTCTTGGGGACGCAGCACGATCTTGTCCTTGTAGAGGCCAAAGTTCTCATACATCTCCGCGAGCAGACCGTCGGATACAGTCAGAGAGCAGCCCGAGGCAAAGGCACAGCGACCTGTCTTCATCAGATTGATGACCGAGTCTTGGATGACCTCGGTGTACATGCTGATGGCGGGGATGGTCGCGGAGCGACCGAGGGCGGCGAGCACGGCATTGGCGATATTGCCCACGCCACTCTGGATGGGCAGGAAGCCCTCGGGGATGCGGCCTTCGGCGTATTCATTCTCAAGGAAGGCGACGACATTGTCACCGATCTTGTCCGTGAGCTCATTGCCGTCCTTGAAGGGGGCGATGTGGTCGGGCTGGTGGGACTCGACGACGCCGACGATCTTGTTGGGATCGACCTTGAGTGTCTTTGTCCCGATGCGATCGCTGGGGCTGTAGATATCATAAGCCTTGCGATAAGGAGGATCGAGAGGCATATAGATATCGTGCATCGCGGAGAGCTCAGGATTGTGATAGGTGTTGAGCTCAATGATGATGCGATCGGCTACGGCGCAGAATGTAGGGCTGTTGCCCCCGCCTGTGGTGAGGGTGATTTCGCCATCCTTGGTGATGGCGGCAGCCTCGATGATGGCCGTGCGGGGAGTCTTGAGGAAATTGTAGCGCACCAGCTGGGGCATGAGCGAGAGATGGATATCGCTGTAGTCGCAGTCGCGGCTATTGATGCGACCGCGCAGTGCGGAGTCGCTCTGGTAGGGGTAGCGATGACCGAGGGCATTCGCCTCGGCGAGGACACCGTCAGCAAGCCCGCTCGTCGAGGCACCTGTGTAGACATCGACCTTGAAGCTGCGACCTGCGGCATGCTCGGCCTTGGCCTTTTCAGCGATGGCTGCGGGGAGTACTTTGGGAGAACCTGCTGCGGTGAAGCCGCTGAATCCTAGACATTCGCCGTCTACGATGAGGGCGGCTGCTTCCTGTGGGGTGAGTTTTTTAAATTCCATATCTACTAGATGCGCGTGGGCGCGCTATTTTACCTCTTCGCTTGCGTGATGTCAAGCCATGCTCTCAAGATTCTCAAGTAGTTTTTTCTGATTTTGCTTGCCAAAAGGGGAGGCTTCTAAAAGCTAAAATATGTTGATTATGGTAATTCTAAATGATACAGTTCTATAAGAGGCAGATATCCAGAAGAATTATAATTTCATGCTTGCTAAAGCATAGATAATTGTGTACATTAAGATGGATTAAAACAGCTTGAGTCTTCTGAATGCGAAATATTTTCAAGTCAAAAATCTAAAACTCTCAAAGCATAGAAAATTGATCCATCCCACAAACAACTTACTATTTCATGACCAATAATAACAGATCAGAGTTTATAGAAATTGCACGAGTCCTTTCTGCAATTCTTATTATCGTTTTTCATGCAGTATGTTATGCTGTGCCAGGGAGTGATCGGTATAGCTTTTTATATACCTTAATTGCTCCTGTCCCCCTTTTCTTTATTATAGGAGGTTATTTCATGGAATGTAGTTTTGCCAAATTGAGGAGAAAAATTTGGATTGTATTAATTTCTTTAATAATCTGGGAAATTATAGGTATCGCACTTCTTCCTCCTGAGTCTTTTCATCCCACCAGTTTGCGTAAGTACTTTGTTTACGCACCGTATAATGCGGTGGTGTGGTTTTTACGGGCATATTTGTTTTTTATGCTGATTAGTCCACTTATACAGTATTGTAGGTCATATCTTTTAGGACTATCGTTGCTTATTTTAGCAATAGTAGAATTGAGAATCAGTCTTCCTGTCATTACGTTGATACCTCTGAGCCATTTAGTTTTGCCAAGTTTTGGTTTTTTTCTGTTAGGTTTTTACTTTAAACGATTCACCTTGGAAGATATTCGAAGTTTTTTTGCGGATAATCATTTAACGATTATAGTATTGTATAGCTGTCTTTACTTAATTCTCGTTTTGTTTGGACGAGGTACTAACTCTTATTATATTAATTTCCCCATCATTGCAATATTCAGTTCTGTTTTCATTGTCTCTATTTCGTATTTTATTAATGTTAAAATTACTCTTTTATCGCGAGCAATACTCGCAGTTAAGGATTGTTCATATCTTTTGTTTGTTATTCATACTCCTATTGTACTGATTCTCTTGAAGTTTGTTAATAGTGAATTATTAAATCAGTATGCATTTCTCTTTATTGTCCTCTGGCCTACTGTCTCTTTAATTGCATCATTGCTGTTGCTTAAAATACTAAATAAATTCCCACCTTCACTATCCTTATACATAGCTTATGTTAAAAATAAAAGTTAACCATTTTTGCTTTCATTTTTGATTAACTTGAGAGTGCGATTTTTATCTACTCAGCATGGATACGTAAAAAAGAATTGATTTTTCAGCCTTCTGCATTACAATATAGGGAAATCAATCACCGATCCCCATTCTACACGTGTCGCCCGCCCTCTATCAGCTCGCAAAGAAATTTCTGTTCACACTTGACCCAGAAACAGCCCACCACGCCACACTCTCAGCGCTCCGTATTGCCGAAAAGGCTAAGATCCTCTCCACCATCATGGGAGAGCTCCCCCAAGATCCCGTTGAGGTCATGGGGCTCAAGTTCCCCAATCGCGTAGGTCTCGCTGCGGGTATGGACAAGGAGGGCAATACAATTGACGCTCTGGGACGTCTCGGCTTTGGATTCATCGAGGTAGGCACACTCACCCCTGAGCCTCAACCTGGCAACCCCAAGCCACGCGTGCATCGCTGCATCCCGCAGCAGGCCATTATTAACTATATGGGTATTAATAACCCCGGTATAGAAGAAGGAATGAGAAATCTCGGGGAGCGTAAGAGCTTTAACGGGATAGTGGGTGTCAATATAGGCAAGAATACGAGCACATCCAATGAGAAGTCCAATGCGGACTACCTCCGCTGTCTACGTACAGCGTGGGATCACGCCGACTATGTCGCTATCAATTTCTCCTGCCCCAATGTGAAGAATCTCTGCGATCTCATGCAGACCAAGCCCGCCTCAGATCTGCTCTCTATCCTCAAATGCGAGCAGAGCAATCTCCACAGCGAGACAGGGCGCTACGTGCCTCTCACGATGAAGATATCGCCTGATCTGACGGAGAATCAAATTCGCGAGCTCAGCAAGGTCTTCATCGACGGTCAGCTCGATGGCCTCATCTGCACGAATACGACCACCACACGCGAGGGCGTTGAGGATCATCCCGCAGCTAGTGCCGCGGGTGGGCTTTCTGGAAAGCCTCTCTACCACAAGGCCAATGAATGCCTCGCCGCCTTTGCCCAGCAGCTCAAGGGAGAGATCCCCATCATCGGCGTGGGCGGCATCACGACAGCTGAGGACGCGCTCGCCAAGATCAAGGCGGGAGCCAGCCTCGTGCAGCTCTACACGGGCTTTGTCTATCACGGTCCTCCCCTTGTTCACGACTGTGTGCGTGCGATGAGAGCGAGCTCGCACTGATCGTTGAATTCTTAGCCCATATAAGCTATCGTCAGAGGCATCGTCTGATGATTTTAATATCCTTAGCCCTCACTCTATCTCATCGTATGAATCTGACATCTCTTACTTGCGGCCTTGTGCTCATTAGCCAGCTTCCTCACAACTCTCTCGCGCTCACACCTCCCCCCCGCGATACCTCCCCTCCTCTTCAGAAATCTCCTCTGCTGAAATCTCCTCTGCTGAATACGGCGGATCTCCTTCTCGAATCCCCCGAGGAAGATCAGTTATTTAAAGAGCTCGTGGAGCGCTGCATTACCAATTGGGACATGGTGCCAGGCGCGAGTACCCCCATACTCGCGAGCGCCCCCTTCATGAAGAAGAATGCCCAGAAGGGGGAGATCTATGCCCAGATCGCTCTCGGGCTCAACTATCTCTTTGGTATGCAAGAGCCGCGCGATGCCAAGCAGGGTATCCACTGGATCACTCAGGCTGCGGAGCAGGGCAATGCTACGGCGCAATTCGTCCTAGGGCGATTGTACTATGATGGGGTAGGCGTTGAGCGTGACTTTGGGCGCGCGTTGCATTGGTACCAATTGGCCGCGGAGCAGGACGATGCGCGCGCTCAGTATAGACTAGGCTTTTGCTATGAGCGTGGTCAGGGACATCATCAGGATTACCCGACGGCGGTGAAGTGGTACAAAAAAGGCGCGGCTCTCGGCGAGCCCAAGGCGCAATTCCAGCTCGGGCTCAGCTACATGCGCGGCGATGGCATCGAGCGCAATGAGACCGAGGGGATCAAGTGGCTCAAGCTCTCGGGAGAGCAAGGCTTTGTCAATGCCCTCTATACACTGGGTATTATTTACGAGGAAGGGCAGGGCACAGCTGTCGATATGAAGGAATCGCTGTATTGGTACAAGAAGGCGGCGGAGCTGGGCTTTGCCTTGGCGCAGGTGCGCGTGGGTGAGTTTTATATGCATGCGCAGGGTGTCCCTCTGAATCGTCAGGAGGCCCTACGTTGGTTCAAGCTCGCCGCTGAGCAGAATAGTGCTGATGCTCAGACGAATCTCGCTATTATTTTGCATGCTGATGATGAGAGCATTCGCAATTATAAGGAGAGCTTCCAGTGGGCGATGAAGG
>CAYJOV010000102.1:5189-8623 GCA_964371905.1 uncultured Akkermansia sp.
CTCAGCAGGGCGATGCGAAGGCTCAGAATTTTTTAGGCTACAGCTACAGCTACGGTCTGGGAGTGAAGCAGGACTACGCGCAGGCTTTTCATTGGTTCACCCTCGCGGCGCATCAGGGCTATGGCTCGGCTCAGGCGAATCTCGCCCTCCACTACTCCAAGGGACTCGCAACAGAAAAGGACGATGCCGAGGCGGTAAAGTGGAGCACCCTCGCCGCGCGACAGGGAGTCACCCATGGGCAGATGCTGCTCGCCTACAGCTATGCGAATGGACAGGGCATTGATCAAAATGTCGCAGAGGCGACGAAGTGGTTCAAACTCGCGGCGGAGAAAGGCAATGCCGAAGCCCAATTCCACCTCGGACTCGCCTACGCCCAAGGAAAAGGCGTGAAGGAGGATCGCAAGATCGCTCTCAAGTGGCTGCAATCCTCCTCCGATCAGGGTTATGCTCCCGCCGTGCATTACGTCGCGAACCGCTTGCAGCGCGACGGCGGGCTCAAGGACGACCCAGCACAGGTCTTAAAGCTCTACCAGAGCGCGGCGAATCAGGGATTCATCCCCTCCCAGCGCGCCTTGGGTGATCTCTACAGCCGAGGAGAAGGTGCAGTGACTGTGGACGACAAGAAGGCTTTTGAATGGTATATGCGAGCCGCGAAGCAGGGGGACGTGGAGTCGCAGAATACGGTCGGCTTTTGCTATATCTCAGGACGTGGTGTCGCACAAAATGAGGCAGAAGCCCTGCGCTGGTACACGCTCGCCGCAGAGCAGGGCTATGTGTCTGCTCAATCCAATTTAGGCATATGCTATGCGACAGGACAGGGGACGGAGGTGAACTACAAACTCGCGCGCAAATGGCTCGAGCTCGCCTCGCAGCAGGGCGATCTCTCGGCCATTGACAATATGGGCTTTCTCTATGCCAATGGCTATGGAGTCAAGCAAGACCTCGCCAAGGCGGTGCTCTACTTCCAACAAGCGGCTGAGGCTGGCTACGCGCCCGCTCAGGTGAATCTGGCGACATGCTACGCGCTAGGCATGGGACTTGAGCCTTCTGATGAGCTCTCTGTGACATGGTACATCAAGGCCGCAGAGCAGGGTAATGTGAAGGCGCAGCGCAATCTCGGTCTTCATTATATGGAAAAAGTGGGGGCTGGGCCCAAAGACGATGCCGAGGCGTTGAAGTGGTTCAAACTCGCGGCGGCGCAGGGCGATAGCCTCGCGCTGGACAATCTCGGATTCTTCTATGCCCTCGGCCGTGGGGTCGAGAAGGATATGAAAGAAGCTGTGCGCTACTTCACCCAAGCTGCCGAGCAGGGCTATGCACCCGCTCAGGCGAATTTGGCCATCTGTTATGAGAAGGGCAACGGCGTGCCTCGCTCACTCGAAGAGGCCGTCAAGTGGAATCTCCAGGCAGCGATGCAAGGCAATATCAAAGCTCAACTCAATCTCGCCGAGTACTACCTCCATGAGCAGGGAGGAAAGCCGAATATGAAGGAAGCCATTCACTGGTACACCCGCGCCGCTGAGCAGGGGGCGAATCTCGCGCTGGATCAGCTCGGTGTCTTCTACGCCTCAGGTCAAGGCGTTGAGCAGGATAACGACATGGCGCTGAAGCTCTTCACCCAAGCCGCAGAGCAGGGCTATGCTCCCTCACAGGCGAATCTCGCGATCTGCTATGAATCAGGCATAGGCGTCGAGCAGAATTATCCTCTAGCGATTAAGTGGTATCAAGAAGCTGCCAAGCAGGGTGATGCCAAGGCCTCCTACAATCTAGCACAGCTTTATATGTATGGTACAGGCGTGAAGAAGGATAAACGCGAGGCGGTGAGGCTCTACCGCATTGCTGCCGATCAGGGACTCGCGCTCGCGCAGCTCAATCTCGGCATCTGCTACAGTCAGGGCGTGGGAGTGAAGAAGAGCAAGGCGGAATCGCTCAAGTGGCTCAAGCGTGCCGCCGCACAGGGCAACAGCGATGCCAAGAAGATGCTCAAGGATTGGGAGTAATCTCGCGCCTATCAATAGGCTTATTCATAAGAGGGCTTCTAAATTCTCGTCATTCTAAATAAGAAAATCCAATAAATCACTTCACGAGGCATCTTTTGAGATGATTTTCGAGAAAATAGAAGCCCCCATAAAAAATAATGCACAGCGCGTATGATGCGCTGTGCATGACAATGGTATCAAGCAGTGAGGTGATCTTCTACGCCTCTTCATCCATGATGAGGTGTGCGAGCAGGTCCTCGGGAGTCAGCCTCGTGCTCTCGCGCGTGGCGAGGCACTTGAGCTCCATCTCGGGGTATTCATCACCGATGATGAGCGCGTAGCGTGCGCCTATCTTTTCGGCGCGTTTCATCTGATTGTTAAAGCGCGCAGGCGCTAATGGCACATCAACGCGTATGTCCGTGTCACGCAGCCACGAAGCGAGCGCGAGCATCTCTGCGCGCTTCTCCGCCGAGGCCTGTATCAGGCAGACATCACAGCTATTGGGCTTGAGCGCGGCATCGCGCAGAGCGCGCGCAGCGGGGCATTCCTCAATGAGGTGGGCAATGACCGCATCCCCCATGGCAAAGCCCGTGGCTGGCATGTCAATCGCCTCATTCGACAGCGTCTTGATGAGATTATCATAGCGACCGCCGCCCGCGATGGCGCGGAGGCTGCGTGCCTGATCAAAGACCTCAAAGACCAGCCCCGTGTAGTAGGCGAGTCCGCGCACCACAGAGAGATCGAGCTTCACATAGTCTGCGAGCCCGCGTGCCTCCAGCTCGCGTAGCACGACGGAGTAGCGAGGGGAGCAATCGCTGGGAGGGGAGTCGATGAAGGCGAGCAGAGCATCGCGCTTGAGCCCGAAGGCATCGAGCTTTTTCTGGCACTCCTCGGGGCGATCGCGCTCCAGCTTGTCCACGATGGCGAGGAAGGCGGGGATCTCCTCCTCGGCTATGCCCGCGTCCTTCGCGTAGTTGATCCAGACCTCGCGGTCGCTGACGCGTACGATGAAATCTTCTGCGCTAAAGCCCAGCTCGCGCATGCAGTCGATGGCCAGCGCGATGAGCTCGGCATCCGCTCCCTCGGAGCTTTCGCCGAGGATGTCCGCGTTGAATTGGACGAACTCGCGCAAGCGTCCCTTCTGTGGCTTCTCATAGCGGAAGCAGGAGCCGATCTCAAACCACTTGAGCGGCTTTGTGTACTCGCGGTGGTAGCCTGCGGCGATGCGTCCGAGCGAGGCGGTGAGTTCTGGGCGCAGCGTGACGTCGCGTTCGCCCTGGTCGGTGAAGCGGAAGAGCTGGCTGGAGAGCTCGCCGCCTGATTTTTTCAGATAGAGCTCGGTGGCCTCCAGCATGGGTGCCTCCCATTCGCTGAATCCGTAGCGGGCGGCTACGCGTTTCCAGACGGAGAAGAGGTAGCGACGAAAGGCGTATTCTTGGGGGGAAAAATCGCGAA
>CAYJOV010000103.1:0-8528 GCA_964371905.1 uncultured Akkermansia sp.
GACTCCCGCCTTTCACGCGGGCAACACGGGTTCGAGTCCCGTACCAGATGCTCAAAAAAAGCTGCCTTGTCATGAGGCAGCTTTTTTGTACCCTCATTTATCGACCATGTCAACACTCCCCTCCCCACGTCGCCTCTTTGATAAGGGCGAATTCAAGCGATTGCTCGCCATTTTTGCCCCCCTCTACATTGCGAATCTCATCCACACCTGCATGAGCCTCATTGACACGCACGTCGCAGGACGCGCAGGCGAAACGGATCTCGCAGGGGTTGCCATGGGGACGGCCATCTGCTGGCCCATCCTCATCTCACTCGGTCATGTCGTCGCCATCGTCGCGCCCATGATCTCGCGCTACAGGGGAGCGCAGAAAGAAAAACGCATCGGCCATCTGCTCAATAATGCGAAATGGCTCGCCTGCGGTCTCATGCTCATCGCGGCAGCAGCTCTCTATGCGGCTAGCTACATCTTTGCCCACATCGCCAAGGATGCTCTAAGCGCACAGATTGCCCAGCAGTACGTCTTCTTCATGATACTCGCCGTCCCCGCCGCCATCATGATGCGTGTCGTGCAGGGGAATTTTGAAGGCTACGCGCAGACGCGCCCTGCCATGGCGATTGCCCTCTGCGGGATGGTGCTCAACTACCCGCTCAATGTTCTCTTTGTCTTTGGCTGGGGTCCCATCCCTGCCCTCGGCGGTGCGGGCTGCGGACTCGCCACCGCACTCATCAACTGGATGATGATGCTAGGTATGCTCGGCATCATGCTGAGAGCACGCCAGCACAGACTACACGCGCGTACCATGCTACACTGGAGAGCTCCCGATCTCACCCAAATCAAGCGCATCCTCACCCTAGGCTTCCCCATGGGGGTAGCCACGCTCTGCGAGACCTCCTTCTTCTGCGTGGTCACCCTCATCATTGCACCTCTGGGCACGCTCGCCGTTGCCTCGCAGCAGGTCGCGCTCAATATCTCGGGCGTGCTCTTCATGCTGCCTCTCTCCTTTGGCATCGCCGCCTCCATACGCGCGAGCTACCACATAGGCTCGAAAAATGAGGCGGCCTTCCACGCACACACCACCACCCTCTTTATCACGACGCTCACGGGGGTGCTCATCAGCATGGTCACCATCTACCTGCTGCGCTATCAGGTGCTGGAGCTCTTCACCGATTCGCAGGACATCATCAATCTCGCGCAGCTGCTCATCATCCTCTGCGCCCTCTACCAGATCCCCGATGCCATCCAAGCCCTCATGGCGGGACTGCTGCGCGGCTGCCACGATACCACCATCATCACCTGGGTGAATCTGAGCAGCTACTGGCTCATAGGCTTCCCCCTGAGCTACATGCTTGTACGCACCGACTGGATCGTACCCGCCATGGGGCCTGCGGGGGCTTGGATCAGCTTTATCATCGCGCTGAGCTTCACCTCCATCCTGCTGAGTCGTCGCTTCTTACAGACTCGTAAAAAAATCTTCCCCACCACGACAGCGTCATGAAATCCATCGAACAAGAATACGGTGAGCTCATCGTGCCTCACTCGCCAGCGCCGTACGTCCCGCGGAGCAGGAGCGCATTCTGAGCTGCGCCTGCTCAACAAAGCGCTCGCACAAGCTCCAACGCTTCTTCAACTACAGCAATGTAAAGAATTTCTTCGCGCTCGAGCGCGCCAGTCTCCAAATCCCGAATTACAAGAATGATCAGCTCTTTCTACGCTTCGGCAGTGCTTGGGGGCTCTGGACATGGATCAGCGTCAACCAACAGGTAAGCAGTGCTGACGCGGGCTTTCTCACCATTGATCTCGAGGCGGGGGATCTCATCCTCCAAAGCGAAGGACTCGTGAGCAAGAATCCGCCTACATTCTACTTTGAGAAATCCACCAAATAGAAATACACAACAGCCACGAGCTTGGAGAGCAACAGCAGGCAAGAGAAAATAATCAAGCCCCTCTCCCATCGCTGCCCCAAGCCCGAGAGCGACAAGGTCCAGAGGATGGAGGTGACGATACCCAGCAAGGGAATCATCCACATCAGCTCCCACGCTGAAAAGATCCCAAGCAAGCTAGGCCAGATCACCAGCCCCGCTAGTAGCAAGCACCAGCGACGGCGCAGCAAGGCAATGAGCGCAAACAGTCCAGCACCTCCCATCGTGAAAAAGGCGGCAAGGAGCAGATCATAGCTAAACCACCACGCCGGAAAATTCACCGCCACGCACTGAGGCAAAAGCAAAGACATCCCCCCATAGACGACAGCCGCAATCGGGAGCGCATACAGAAGTCTCCTCCCACAAGTTCCCTCACGAAGCTGCACATCACGCTGGCATAGCACCAAGAGCAAGCTGAGCACGGTGAAATAGACAACAGCCCACTCAAGGAGCATCTGAGCCACACAGAGCAAGAGCAGTGCCTGCAGACAGCCCCACAGCCAATGACCCGTACCACGAGCGAGGCTGTGCAGAGCCACAAAGACACAGCCTATGCCCAGCACACTCGCATTCGCATAGGCTGGAGCTACGGCGAGCATAGAGAGGCAAATGGTCACCATGAGGGCGGCGGCTAGATTAAAGCGATCAACAGTCGAACTCAAGCCGAGCAGGCGCGCGAGATAAAACAAACCCAGTGCCCAGTAAAGAGTCGTGAGGATCAAGCACACCCACGTAGGCAGGAGCTGCACCCAGCCCACGTAGAGCTTGTACACCAGTGCGACCCCCGGCGTATCCTCGTCAAAACCCGTCAAACACGACGAGCTAGCCCCTTCAGAATCAGTAAACATATCAACAAGACTAGGCAAAAAATAACCGAGCAAAGCGTACATGAAGAAATAGCATATGCTAAGCCGCGCAGCATAGATTTTATGATCTGACATCTTGCTACTATAAATAAAAAAATCACCCCTATCAACAAAAATGCTATTGAGCGATAAGCTGCTAACAGACATACTCTGTAAGGAGCTCATAGAAGGAAGATAAAAGGCTTGACTCCATGTGCTCGCTCTGGTAGGCTCACGCGCGATATGGCAAAAGTCCCCGTTATTCAACTCCGCAAGGGTCATGCAGTCAGCCACAACGGTGATGTCTGCGTCGTCCGCGAAACGCAACTCAAAACCCCTCCCCGCATGGCGTCCTATGTCCAGATGACCATCCGCAGCATCGCCAGCAAGAAGGACTACAACTTGCGCTTGACCTCCAATGACTTCTTAGAAGGTGTCATGCTCACACGCAATGAGATGGAGTTCTCCTACGTAGACGGTATGGGCTACCATTTCCTCGACACCGAGACCTACGAAGACGTCTGCGTCTCCGAGGACATCATCGAGCCTGTGAAGGACTACCTCATCGAGGGGTCGAACTACATCGTGCTCTTCACCGACGATACGGTCTGCTCCCTCGAGCTGCCCGCCGCCATCACGATGGAAGTCGCCGAAGCCCCCGAAGGCGTCAAAGGCAATAGTGCCAACAATGTCTACAAGAGCGCCACGATGTCCACGGGTCTCGTCGTGCAGGTCCCCCTCTTCATCACCGCAGGTCAGCGCATCTCCGTCAAGACAGAAGACGGTAGCTACCTCGGACGCGTCAACAACTAAGTTGCCCCCTCCCCCTCATCACAAAAGACCGTTCTCACTACGAGAACGGGCTTCTTGTTTTTTTGTGGCTCAGTCATAGATGACGTTTATGAATGCTCATGAAGTATCTAGAATTCACTCATTAATCTTGACTTTGTAAAAGTCATCTCCTAGACTGAGCGCGCATGAGTAATCTCAAATCAACAGCATTGCACGGTGTAAAATGGCAGCTTTTGCACAAGATTACGATGCAGCCTGTGGGATTTTTATACGGAATTGCACTGGCACGCCTCATTACTCCAGAAGAGATGGGGATTTTGGGGATGGCCGCCTTCTTTTTTGCCATTGCTGGACAGCTTATCAGCTGTGGACTAGGCTCGGCACTTATCCAGGCAAAGGATAGGACAAAGGCTGATGAGAGCACGGTATTCTGGTTGAATCTCATCCTTGGCACGGCCTTTTCCCTATTGCTCTTTTTGCTCGCTCCGGCCCTTGCCTTATTCTTTGAGAAATCAGATCTAACAGGTGTAGTACAATTCTCGGCAGTGACCATGTTTGTCTCTGCGCTTACTGCTGTTCATACGAGTATGTTTCATGTGAAGTGCGATTTCAAGACACCAGCGATCATCAACATGATCTCAGCACTATGCACGATGGCTCTTGCCATCACACTGGCTCTATTGCAGTATAGTTTTTGGTCCGTGTGTATAGGGGGGCTTGTAGCAGCATGTGTCAATTCTCTTCTCCTTTGGAAGTTCTCAACTTGGAGACCAGCATTTATTTTCTCCAAAAAATCTTTTCACAAATTATTTTCATTTGGAAATAGAGTTTTAATTGGAGGCCTCATTGAAAGTATCAGTGCCAATTTCAGAACATTGCTTATTGGCAAGTACTATAGCACCGCGGACCTCGCTTTTTATAATAAGGGCAATCAGATGGCAAATTTCGCCCCTACGACGGCGATGAGTGTCATAGGCCAAGTCATTTTCCCGCTTCTTTCTCAGCTACAAAATGAACCAGAAAGACATCTAGAGTCATTTAAAAAGATCACAAAGATGTCCTCTAGTGCCATTATTTTCCTCTGCGCCCTCTTAATCGCGGTGGCAGACCCGCTCATTCTCTTTTTGTACGGAGCTGACTGGATGGGAGCCATACCTTATGTGAGGATCTTTTGCATCACTCTTTTGATTCTGAATATAGGTTCGCAAAATTTCTCTCTCCTGCTCTCCAAAGGTCGCTCCGATGTCACGATGCGACTCCAAATCATCAGCGCCTGCCAGCTCATACCTATTTCCTACATAGCTATTCAGTATAGTGCCTTGGCCATTGCGCTCTCTATGATCATCACGTCTTGCATCAACATCACTCTCAACTTATACTCGGTATCTCGAGTATTCGATTACCCTATCCGTACTCAAATCACGAATGTGGGCATCTATTACCCACTAGCTGGTCTGAGTGTCCTGCCATCCTACCTTATTAGCTTGAGTGATATTCCATTATTCTTTCAATTAACCCTAGGTGGGCTCTCAGCGGTGACTCTTTATATTATTTGTCTTTACTGGCGAGATGACTACTGCTATAAAGAGTATATAGAAATTATTAAGAAAAATAGAATAGTATCTCATTTTTTGAAAAGAAGATAACTCTGCCCCTCTTTGGGGCAGGATCTATCACCGTCCCATGATACGTTACTATGCTTGCATCACAATCAAAAAAAGTCTCCATTATCACCCCCTGTTATCAAGGTGAAAGCTATTTGCACAGATTTCTCGACTCATTGGTCGAGCAAAACTACAGCAATGTAGAGCTTATTTTTATCAACGATGGCTCCACTGATGCAACAGAGGATATTTTTATTTCGTACAAAGAGGCCTTGATAGAAAAGGGATGGCATGTCATCTATATCAAGCAAGAAAATGCAGGTCAATCAACGGCGGTGAACAAGGGGCTCAAGATCTTCACGGGCGATTATCTGCTCTGGCCTGATTCTGACGATATCATGTATCCTCATCACATCTCTACCAAGGTCAAGTTCATGGAAGACCACCCCCAGTATGGTCTCGCGCTCTGCCCTCTGGACCTCGCCTATGAAGACAAACCCGACCAAATAGCAAGTGACTTGCCTGTCACGCGACAGTCATTTTCTCAATATAAGCAAGACTTACTCACCGATACGGGTATAGCTTATGCTCCCATCAATGCTATTATAAGAACCCAGTCATTTTTGAAAGTCAACCCCCAGCGCGATATTTATTGCGGAAAAGGCGGGCAAAATTTCCAATTACTATTCCCCATGGCATGCGATACTGAGATAGGCTACATCCCCGACAAGCTTGGATGCTATCTCGTGCGAAAATCATCACACTCACACCAAAGGCGTCAGTTACTTGAGAGGAGTTTTGATATTCAACGCATATGGATTGAAACAATCAGACGTTTGCAGAACACTTCTTCAGAGACACAAACGGAATACATCCTACAAGCCCTTCATACCTTTAATCAACGCTACTTCAAGGATGAGCAGAGAGAAGCAGAGAGAACGCGCCCAATTCACCTCCGCGACATTATTAAACTCACGATCAAGTGGGCGCGCCAATTTTTCACCACTCACTAATTCCTAATAATAATCATGCTTACCACGCCAAAATCCCTATGTTATGGCTGCACGGCTTGTGAGGCAATCTGTCCCGTAGACACGATCAGCATGCACCGCGATAGCGAGGATTTCCTCTACCCTATTGTAGATCCGACGCGATGTATCAAATGCAACAAATGCAATATTGTCTGCCCTGCCCAGCAATTCATCCAAGACAGATACGAGCAGCCCGAGTGCTACGCCACATGGAATCGCAATGAGCGCGTACGAGAGAAGAGCTCATCGGGTGGAATTTTCACGCTTCTAGCACAGCGTATTATAGAAAATAATGGCGTCGTATGCGGGGTCGCCATTGAGGAGGGCGAGGTCCGCCACATCATCATTGATAATCTAGAAGATATAGCGAAACTACGCGGATCGAAGTATGTGCAGAGCAATGTAGGAACATGCTACCTCGAAATAAAGAAAATCCTCAAGGCCAAACGCTATGTCCTCTTTACTGGGACACCCTGCCAAGTGGCGGGATTGAGAAACTTCTTGCGCAAAGATTCGCCCTACCTGCTGACAGCTGATTTGGTCTGTCACGGGGTTCCCTCCCCCAAGGCATGGAAAAGATACCTCGCGGATCAGGTCGGCTCCAGCCTACCAACTGAGATAAACTTCCGAGCGAAGCCTCAGGGCTGGAATAACTTTCACCTCCAACTCGCGACACAGAATACATATTATAGTAAGCCCTTTCGAGCGGATCTTTTCATGCACGGCTTTTTGCATGATCTCTACTCGCGCCCTGTATGTGCCAACTGCGCCTTTACAACAATACAGCGACAGGGCGATCTATCTCTAGGGGATTTCTGGGGGATCGCAGAATATGCGACGGAGCTCGACGATGATAAGGGGACGTCGCTGATCCTCCTCAACTCAGAGAAAGCAAAGTCGTATTTCACCTCAATAGATGAGAGCATCATCAAGCCTACCCGCATTCCGTTGAAGTTTGCCAGTAAGCACAACCCCGTTTTGTCTTATCCCTGCAAGCATCATAAGAATCGCGAGTGGTTTTTCTCGCTGCTTGATAACCCTCGCTACAGCTTCCAACGCGCGCTAGATTTCGCGCTAACAGACGGTGCAGAAGTCGCTATTATGAACATGTGGTGGGGCTGCAACTATGGGGCGAATCTAACAGGATACGCTCTCCAGCAGAGCCTCCAGCAGCTTGGCTATTCGAGCAAATTGCTCCATTACACGGCAGGATGCATCCCTGATGCTAGCTACACAGGCTCAGTCTTTGAGCAATTTGCCAAGGAGATGCTCAACACTACGGCAAAAATCAATACATTCAGTGAGTTATCAAGACTCAACGCAAGCTTTGACACCTTTATTGTAGGCTCGGATCAAGTATGGCGCTACGGCTACACATCAGAGGCTGATTATCAGTACTTTCTCGATTTTGTTCATCCGAACAAAAAACTCATTGCCTGCGCTGCTAGTCTAGGCTCTTCTAGCGTTGAGTATCCTAGGCGCATGCACGAAAAAATCCATTGCCACTTGAGCCGCTTTGATGCGATTTCGGTGCGTGAGCCGGATGCTGTGACGCTCTTAGAGGAGATGTTTCATACAAAAGCTCAATGGATTATTGATCCTGTCTTCATGCATGATGCGACTTGGTGGAGCGCGCTTGCCGATCGCTGCACAGATTCTCTCCCCAAGGGCTATGTAGCGCGTTATGTGCTTGATGATTCCGCTGAGCTGCAAAGCAAGATTGCAGAACAACTCGATGGCTTGAGCTGTGTCGACGCGGCGAATCTCCATGGGAGAAAGAGCAGTGTCTACCGCTGGGTGAAAATCATCCGCGACTGTGATTATCTACTCACAGATTCTTTTCATGGGATGTGCTTTGCGCTCATTTTCCGCAAACCTTTCCTCGTACTGGCTAATCGAGCCCGTGGTATATCTCGCTTTACCTTCTTGCTAGAAAGCTGCGGACTCAGTGAGAGACTAGCTGCAGAGATCAAGGATATCAAGCGATCCACCCTCACGGCCGCTCTTGATGCCTCAGATCTCGATTCACAGCTAGCTCCCCTCGTTGAGCGTGCGAAGCTTTTTCTGGAACAATCCCTCAAGCAGCCGCTCCAAAAGAATCACATGACCTATGAGACGATGCTTGCGATGGAAAACAGGCAGGCACTTCAGGAGATCTCTCGAAAACTCCTCCGTTTTTCTATCTATAAGTATAAGATCCTGAGCCGCATTTGCTGGGGAGCACGCAAGCATCGCTATCTTCATGCTCTGAATAGACTGCTCGCAAAGTACTAAATCGAGTAGGGGGGGTTGGCCCCCGCGCACACCACCGTACGTGGCCTTTTTTGGATACGGGGG
>CAYJOV010000104.1:0-8523 GCA_964371905.1 uncultured Akkermansia sp.
GTGCTGGTTGTTGCGCGTGCCGGCGTGCGTAGCGTTGGCGAGCGGCGACGATTTCATTGCGGGGGAGTCGACGATCTTCGAGGGGGGAGGCTACCTCGCGGCGCGAGCGATCGGGGTGATCGGTGGTGATAGGATCGGGGCGCTCTCTCCTGTAGGGGCGACGCTCACGCTTGGATCTGTCTACGGGCTCGGAGCGGTGGATCTCTTTGAGGGGGGCTTCGGGAGTGACTTCTTCAGAGAGGGCTTCAAGCTCATCTTCGACAGGGAGGGGGGAGGTCTCTTCTCTCGCAGGGGGGGCTACGTTGAGATGGCTGAGCTCAGCGTCGTCTTCCTCCGCGCTCTCTGCCGCGTCAAGGATGCTCTCGGGGAGCTGCTTGTTGGGGGTCACGCCGAGGCGGCGCAGCTGGTCGAGGCGGCGAGTGATGTTGCCTCGTCCCGAGGCGAGCAGACGGTAGGCTTCATCGTACTTCTCCTTCGCCTTGTCGAGGCTCTTGTCTATCTGGATGAAGAGTCCCATGAAGGAGACAAACTTATGATAGATATCCGTGCAGTCGCGTACGATCTGCTCAAGGTTCTTGCTCTGCCTATCACGCTGCCAGAGGTAGTAGCAGAGCTTGATGGACATGATGAGATTGGTCGGGCTGGTGAGCAGTACATTGTGACGCTGGGATTCCTCCAGTAGCTCGGGAGCGGCTTGGAGTGCCTCGATGTAGGCGCCCTCGTTGGGGAAGAAGAGCAGTACGTAGTTGAAGGCTTGCGGGACAACCTCGGGGTAGTTCTTCCCCGAGAGCTGCTTGATGTGCGTGCGCACGGAGATGAGGTGCTGCTTGAGATGCTGAGCGCGCTCGCTCTCGTCGCTGGTGTTGACGAGGCGTGAGTAGGCGGTGAGCGATACCTTGGAGTCGAGGATGAGGCTCTGGCCTTGGGGATAGTGGATGACGAGGTCGGGGCGCAGCTGCTCGCCACTGGCATTGGCGTAGCTGGGCTGGACGCTGTATTCCTGACCCTTGGTGAGTCCTGCGTAGCTGAGGATGTTTTCGAGTATCATCTCGCCCCAGTCGCCTTGCAGCTTGCTGCTGCCCTTCAGGGCGCGGGCGAGCTCGACGGCATCGGTGCCTATCTTGTCAGCCTTCTCAATGAGGTTGCGCGAGATTTCTTCCATGAAGACTTTGTTTTTCTCGCCTGCGAGGTTGTTCTTGCTCACGGCTGCATCGAGCTGCTCGAGTCGCTCCTTGAGCGGGGTGAGGATGAGCTCGAGCTGCTCCTTATTCTGATGTTGGAGCTCGCGGGTCTGGTGTTGGAACTCCTCGATGGCCACCGCCTTGAATTGGTCGCGCATGTGATTCTTAGTCGCTTGGAGCTCGGCGTAGCGGCGCTCGTGGAATTCGCGCTCGCGTTGTAGCTGATCGACAAAGTTTTCTTTCTCTTTATCTTGGTTTTCGAGGGCGTCAAGTTCCGCGCTTTCGTAGAGGGCTCGGTACCTCTTTTTGAGGACGCTGATCTTGCGCTGGAAGTACATGGCAGCAAAGGTAGCTCCTAAGAAGAAGAAGAGGGAGATGGTGAGGATGTCTAGTAGATTGAGATCTTGTAGAAGGGGGTGATCTAAAGGCATGGCGTAATGATGTGGTTGATGGATGGAGGAAGAAGGTTGTCTGAATATTAGAGGCGTAGCTGGGATTCAAAATGGCGCAGCTGAATGGCCTCAAAGAGTTGATCATTGGTCGGTGCTCCATTGCCTGCAAGGTCGGCTATGGTCAGCGCAACGCGTAGGATGCGGTCGAAGGCGCGCGCAGAGAGTCCGAATTGTTCGCAGGCTTGGAGGAGGAGCTGTTTTTGGGATTCATCGAGGGGGAATGTCTCGCGTAGCTGCTTGCTGCTCAGCTGAGCATTCTGGAGCACATCGCGCGTGCTCTCGCGCTGAGCATAGCGGTCTTGCTGGCGTTGTCGCGCGGCAAGTACGCGCTCCCTGATGCGGGCACTAGGCTCTCCGTCGGGGCGCGCGAGGAGGTCGGCGGGGGGGAGGGCGGGTACCTCGATGAGGATGTCAAAGCGGTCGAGGAGGGGACCTGAGATTTTTTTGCGGTACCGTTTGACATCCATAGGACTACATTGGCAGTGATGGCGGGCGTCTCCGAGGTAGCCGCAGGGGCAGGGGTTCATCGCGGCGAGCAGCATGAAGTCGCAGGGGAAGTCCATCGTGCCTGAGGCTCGCGAGATGGTGACGACCCCATTCTCCAAGGGCTGACGCAGTGTCTCCAAGACGCGGCGGCTGTATTCGGGGAGCTCATCGAGGAAGAGTACACCTCGGTGCGCCAGCGTGATCTCGCCTGGGGTGATCTGATTGCCACCGCCCATGAGTCCGACATCGGAGATAGTGTGATGAGGGGCGCGGAAGGGGCGCTGGTGGAGGAGCTTTTCTGTGCTGAGTAGCCCGCAGACGGAGTGGATTTTACTAGCCTCCAGCTGCTCTTCTTCGCTGAAGGGGGGGAGGATGCTGGGGAGTCGCGAGGCAAGCATGCTTTTCCCACTACCAGGGCTACCGCAAAAGAGGATGTTGTGCCCGCCTGCGGCGGCGATCTCGAGGGCGCGTCGCGCGTAGAGCTGTCCTTTGATGTCTTCAAAGTCGGCACCGCGCGGCAGTGGCTGACCCAAGTGAGTTGCTGGCTTGTAGGGCGCGATCTTGTCGCGATAGAGCAGGCTATCCCATGCCTCGGCTAGCGTGCGCACGGGGTAGATCTCGATGCCTGAGACCATGGCGGCTTCGGCGGCGTTGTGCTCGGAGATCATGAGGTACTTGCGTCCCTGATCGCGCGCGGCGAGCGCGAGGGCTAGCATGCCTCTCACGCCTCGCACGCTACCATCAAGCGCGAGCTCTCCGACGATGCACCAAGCATCAAGCTGATCGGGGATCTTGCGCTGAAAGGGGCGCGGGATGTCCTCTTGGTTTTGCAGGGTCGCCATCTCGATGGCTAGGGCGATGGGGAGATCAAAGCCTGGTCCTTGCTTGCGTACATCGGCGGGGGCGAGATTCACCGTCACCACCATGCTCGTGGGACGGAGAAATAGGCTATTGGCAATGGCCGCGCTGACGCGCTGGATGCTCTCCTTGACAGCGGTATCGGGCAGCCCCACGATGGAAATGCGCCCCGCATCCTGCACGGCAAATGCATCTACCTCCACATCGACAGCATAGCCATCGATGCCTTGGAGAGCCGCTGAGTGGAGGCGTGTAATCATTGTTAATAATTATACTCGATCTTGAATGACTTGTCACGAATAGATAGCGTCAACGCCGGTTTGACAATATCTCAAAGACCTAATTTTTTTTGAAAATAAGCAATGGAGTACCCAAGCCCCTCTTCTAGCGAGATGCGTGGTGCCCAGCCGAGCTGTGCGCCTGCAAGGGAGATGTCGGGGCGTCGCTGCGTGGGATCATCCTGTGGCAGCGGGCGGTAGACGATCTTGCTCGTGCTGGGGATGCGTGCAAGGATGAGCTCCGCGAGCTCGCGTATGGTGAACTCGCAGGGGTTGCCCAGATTCACCGGTCCTGTGAATGTGCTCGGGCTTGCCATCATGCGTATGATACCCTCAATGAGATCATCGATGTATTGGAAGGAGCGCGTCTGCTCTCCCTGCCCATAGATGGTGATATCCTCACCGCGTAGGGCTTGGCAGATGAAGTTGGAGACGACGCGACCATCCGCGGGATTCATGAGTGGTCCGTAGGTGTTGAAGATACGGATGACCTTGATATCCACGCCTTCGTGACGATGATAGTCAAACATCAGGCTCTCAGCACAGCGCTTGCCCTCATCGTAACAGGAGCGAATACCTATAGGGTTGACCGCACCTCGGTAGCTCTCTACCTGTGGATGCACCTCAGGCTCACCATAGATCTCCGAGGTGGAGCTCAGCAGGATGCGTGCGCCGTGCGCCTTGGCGAGATCGAGCATATGAAGGGTGCCGAGCACGCAGGTCTTTGTTGTGAAAATGGAGCGCGCCCCCTGATAAAAGGGCGGAGACGCGGGGCAGGCGAGATGGTAGATCTCATCATAGCGGCGCGTTTCTTCTGTATAAGCATCAATGACATCGTGCTCAATAAAGCGGAATTGGGGGAGCTCCATGAGGTCAGCCACGTTGTCTAGGCTACCTGTATAGTTGTTATCTAGACAGGTGACATCAGCACCCTCCGCAATCAATCGATGGCAGAGATGAGCACCGACAAAGCCTGTACCACCAGTCACGAGAATGTTTTTCATAGTATAGGCGAGATGCTACCTTTTCTTCTATTGTTTTGCAAGATAAATCTACGCTTGTTTCTGAAGAGGAGCTGTGGTAGCATTCTGCCGTTGCGAAAAAGAGTTTTCCCAATTCATATTTATTCTACGTCTATCTTTATCAATACATATCCCCATGTCCCAGTCCAAACTCACAGCTGATTTCATTCGCGCCACTCTGACCACGGTCAAGTACCCCGGCTTTAGCCGCGATATTGTCTCCTTTGGGCTGGTCAAGGATATTCAGATCTCCGAGGCAGGTCTTGTCACCGTCCAGCTGCTCATCGAGAGCAAGAATGCTGACGTACCACGCTATATCTATGAGGGCGTGATGGGTGTGATCAAAGAAATTCCCGGTGTGTCGGGTGTCGAGGTGAATATAGATCACCATGCGCCAGCTGCTCAGCAGTCAAGCAATGACGATCCCGCTGCATGGAAATCCAGCATCCCCGGTGTCAAGCATGTGATCGCGGTGGCTAGTGGCAAGGGTGGCGTGGGCAAGAGCACGGTATCTGCCAATCTCGCCGTCGCGCTCGCGCGCCTCGGCTATAGCACGGGGCTGCTCGATCTGGATCTCTATGGACCTTCTATGGCGTTGATGTTTGACACCAAGGAGCGCCCCGGTTGCAATGATCGCGAGGAGTTCACCCCTGTCATGGCGCATGGGGTGAAGCTGCTCTCGATGGGGCTGCTCATCGAGGAGGACGCGCCCGTTGCCGTGCGCGGTCCTCTGGCGACGCGCTACGTCCAGCAGTTCCTGCGCAACACGGACTGGGGCGGCCTTGATTATCTCATTCTAGACCTCCCCCCCGGTACGGGTGATATTCAGCTCACCATTGTCCAGACCGCGGAGCTCGCGGGTGCTGTCATTGTGACGACTCCCCAAGAGGTCGCCCTCATCGATGCGCGCAAGGCGGTGGGGCTCTTCAACCGCGTCGAGACCCCCATCCTCGGTCTCATCGAGAATATGAGCTACTTTGTCTGCCCTAGCGACGAGAAGGTCTACCACATCTTCGGAGAGGGCGGAGGTGAGAAGGAGGCAGATGCACTCGGTGTCCCTCTTCTTGGCAAAATACCGCTGGATATCAGTACTCGTGAGGGCGGTGATCAGGGTACGCCTGTCGCACTGAAAGATCCTCGGGAGCACAAGATATCCGCTGCCTTCTTTGATGCCGCGAAGGCTCTGGTGACGTGTCTTGAGAATTAACTAATTTCTTCATGAATATTCTTATTCAAGCGCTGATGGCGGCCATCCCCGTTTATCTCTTCTTTGCGCTGGGGTATTGGCTGCGCAAGCGCGGTCTAGTCGCAGTCGAGGAGGAGTCGGTGCTGATGCGCCTTGCCATGGATATTGGCTATCCCTGTCTCATCTTTTATAATATTATTCACAACATCGGCATGAAGGGAGATGCCGTACTCGCATCTCCACTCTTTTGCGCACAGGCTATCACGAGTGGTTATTTGGAGATGCTCATCGGCGTCATCGCTGCCTATGTCATCGCGCGTCTCATGCGCCTCAAGATAGGCGGTGGTCTGCGTACTTTTGTGGTGTGCTCTGGGGTGCAGAATTATGTCTTCTTTGCAGTACCTGTCGTGCTCATGCTCTCGCAGGGGGCTGACGATCCCACACTGGGCGTGCTCTTTATCCACAATGTGGGCAGTGAGATCTTTGTCTGGACACTGGCCGTCTTTCTTATCAGTGGGAAGCGCGACAGCTTGAGGTTAGGAGCACTCGCACGCGGACCTCTCATTGCCGTTGTCGTCTCCTTGATCATTGTCTGGACAGGGCTTGTGCCTTACGTGGCGCAGCCTCCCATTATGCGCTTTGCCGAGATGGTAGGAGGGATCACGACCCCGCTCTCGCTCGCGCTGTGCGGCTGCTTTATCTATGAGCTCACACAACGCTCTGAGTGGAACTATTCGCTCATGCGTGCAGCCCTTGTCGCGCGCCTGTTTATCATCCCTGCGCTCATCTTGCTGCTAGCATGGGCTCTGCCCTTCGATCCGCTCATCAAGCGTATCATGGTCATCCAATCAGCCATCCCGAGTGGCGTGATCGCAGTGATGATTGCGCGCCGCTTTGGCGGCATGCCCGAGCTGGGTACGCAGATCGTGCTCTCCACCACGCTGTGTAGTGCCGTGACTTTCCCGCTCTGGCTCATCCTCGGCGATTACTTTGTCGTACCAGTCTTTCCCTGAGCATCAGGCTTGGGGGAGGCCTGCTTGATGTAGTCGAGCAGGAAGAGTCTTTTGAGCGGGCGCGCCTTTCCTTGAGCGCGGTCGTACTCGATGAACTCGTAGTTGGATAGGAAATTATTCCCATGGATGAATTGGCTCTCATCAGCTCCCATATTCGCATTCTTAATATCATAGCCGAATAAAGAGGCAATCCAATGACCGATCTCATAATGACTCGTGGGAGAGCTGTAGCGATACTGCGCGTCCTGCTTTGTGGAATAAAACCAGAAGGGCACCTCTGCTACAGCGACATCTAGCCTGTTGTGCCCCCAGAGCCCATTCTCGCCGAGGAGCTGCCCGTGATCAGAGCTGACGATGAAGTAGGAGCTCTCCTCCTTGTTTTCATCGAGGAAGTACTCAAAGATCGATTTCGCAAGACCGTCAAAGGCGAGTAGAGAATTATCATAGCTATCGCGCAGCTCATCCTCTCCCTTGAAGACATCATAAGGACCGCCTTGTTCGTAGTTCGAATCGTAGGGGTCATGAGCTGTGCGGGTGAAGATGAAGACAAACTTCTTCTCATCACGAGGGAGATTCTTCACCGCATCGACAAGGACGGCGTCGCCCTTGCTCGCATAGTCGATGCGCATGCTCTCCTTTGTAATCACCTCATCAATGTATTGAGCTCCTATATCATAAGCACTCTTGGCATCCTGAGAGGAGATAAAATAGGTACGATAGCCTTGCTCTTTAGCAAGGCGGAAGAGATTACTGGTCTTGAGACGACGCGTCTTCTGGTTACCAGGCTCTCGTATCATATTCAGGAAGAAATTGAGTGAGGTATGCGTTGATACACCTGAGGCGATAGCGGGTGCAGCGTAAAAATGCGTATTGCCCTTGAGACTATCCGCAAAGGGACTTGTCTGACGCGGCGCTCCATAGAGGCTCATGCGCGATGAGCCCACGCTCTCTCCCATGAGGACGTAAACATTGTCGGCGAGAGGCTCGCCCTTGCTCACTTGATAGTCCTCATAGAAGCTATTGGGGACATGTATTTGATTGTCACTCCACGCCTCATTACCGACGTAAAAGGAGAAGGTGTTGATGCTATTATGCATCACATACCTCACAGGTGAGGGCAAAAAGTGCTTGATCTCCTTTTGCGTAGCACGATGGATCTTGGGAAAGAAGAAGCAGAGGACGAGCACGATGGCAAAGGGGAACTTCGTCATACGCTTATTCCACTTGAGATAGCTGGTGATGATGAGCACAAATGGGGCGAGTATAGCCAGAGGCGCAAACCACAGGCGCGCCACATTACTCGTACTCGATGTCCAGATGTCTGAAGATTCGCTAAAAAGCTTTGACACATCCGTTGCGGATAAAGGAGCTCCAAAATAAGCTATATGCGAGACCTCTGTACCAATCAAAAGAAGTAGTACCAACAAGATCCCCCCAAAGCCCCAGTAGCTACGATTAAAGGAGAGAATTAGTCCAAAACCAAACATCACCAAGACAAACACGATATCCGTGTTTACATCATAGCCAGGCATTGCCAGCTCAAGTACCAAATCAGGTAAAAAAACCGCTAAGCAAAACAAAAGTGCAAATAGTATATTGTAAGTAAGAGCTTTCATTATTTTATCATCTGATGCGCGAATCTATTAAAAAAGCGCGGGCTTTCGAGCTTCATCGGTTGTAAATGATGCGGCTATCAAAGTCAAGTCGGAAATAGCCCCCCTCGACATCCACATTAAGAAGTCTCTAAGATAGAATGGTTTTGATAAGAATCTAGACAGGCGACTTTGTGTTGCTAAAAGTGCTATTTTTTCAACACAAGTATCCTTGTCTTGATTGGAGTCCGCACAAGAAGCTTTGTGTTGCTAAAAGTGCTATTTTTTCAACACAAGTATCCTTGTCTTGATTGGAGTCCGCACAAGAAGCTTTGTGTTGCTAAAAGTGCTATTTTTTCAACACAAGTATCCTTGTCTTGATTGGAGTCCGCACAAGAAGCTTTGTGTTGCTAAAAGTGCTATTTTTTCAACACAAGTATCCTTGTCTTGATTGG
>CAYJOV010000105.1:0-8471 GCA_964371905.1 uncultured Akkermansia sp.
CTCCCTTGTTACCTCAGGAGCGGTGGGCTCTTACCCCACCTTTTCACCCTTACCCCTGTGAAGGGGCGGTTTGTTTTCTGTGGCACTGTCCGTCCACCTCGCCTTGGGACGAGGTGTCTCTTGCTTTCACAAGACGCGCTGCCTTATGATGTCCAGACTTTCCTCTACGGATGCTCATGCATCAGCAGCGACTACCCAGACTCATAGGATGTACGCGCACACTCTACACTCATTTGACGTACATCGCAAGCTTTTTATCTTCGATATCTGCCAAGACGCATTCGATCCAAGGCATAGGAAGCGAAAAATGCGCCCCCACTTTGAGGTGACGCACGGAGGAAATCAGCTCAAAGCTGATCCTTGGGGAGCGGATTGGAGCGCACAAGGAGCTTCTTTTTTTCGGGCTTAGATACATCCTGCTCCGTTTTCTCAACAGCAGGAGTCGCAGCAACGGCATCTGATCTAATATCCGCAACGAGGAGGGTAGCTCCTATAATCATGAGCACGAGTAGAAAATAAAAGGGTAAGTTCTCCCTTACTGTCGCAGCGGCACGCTGAATGAAGGTTCTTTTACGGCGATGGTAATAATGCATAGTGGCTAGATGGTTATTCGGGGAAAATCCTAACACAGATCATCAGTAAAGCAAGTATTATTAGATATATATATATTAGAAATAATACACAAAATACTATAATCTCACTATGTGCAAGCAGTAATAGATGACAGAACCATGCTACCCCTTATCTAACAAATTAATATTAGGCGCAGAAGAGCCCCCTTCAACCCCGAAATCCGATTGAGAAGTGCGCATTGAGAAGAAGTCTTGTCAAATGGGGGAGTTTGTGCTAGACTGACGCGCTCCTCATACCTCCGATGGAGTCTTTACATGGATCAATTGCGAAAACGACAGTTTGTAATATGGGAATTCCCCGAGATGCTCTCAGGGGTTCTTATTCTCTTCTCTATTCTTTGGGAACTAGGCTTTTTGCGCACGGCTGTTTTGCCTGATGAGCAGCTGACCTTCTTGCTATCCACTCACGTGATTGTGTGCTGGATGGTGTGGTTTAATACAGCTGTTGTCCTCGTTCATGTGATGATTACGTGGTGGCGCAACAAAAGACGAGAGGTGCCGCTCTTCTTGATCTGGCAGCTGCTCGTAGGCTTGGCGGCATCGAGCTGCTTTAGTCTCTGTGTGCATTATATTGAGAGTAGCGAGACGACAGCCTTCTTTTACTGGGCTAGTGTGATGTTGGGGCTCATGATAGGAGTATTCTCCATCATCAATATATTTAGCTGGATAGCGCAGCGACGTGCGAGCAAGATCAAGCCGACAGCCTCGAAGTGGTCGCCAGCGGTGATCTTTTTTACCAGCATGCTTTCTTTCATCCTCGTGAGCACCATCCTCTTGCTCACACCAGGGGCGACCTATGAACGCATCGGTATCATTGATGCCTTCTTCATGTGCTCGAGCGCGACAGCGATTACGGGATTGAGCACGCTGGATATTGAGCGTGTGTTTACGCCCTTTGGGCTCGGGGTGATTTTGATGAATATTCAGATTGGTGCTCTGGGCGTCATGACTTTCTCCTATTTTGTGATGATCATGATAGGGAAAAAACTCGCTGTACAGGACAAGGCGACCTTCTCCGGTATCCTCGATCAGCAGGGGGTCAATATCGTCCCCACCCTGCTCAAAATTGTCATCTCGGTGACCATCATCGTCGAGGCACTCGGAGCTGTGGCTCTGTATCTTGTCTGGAAAGACATACCCGAGATGCAGTCTTATAACCTAGCGGCGGTAGCGATATTTCACTCCGTTTCTGCCTTTTGCAATGCGGGTATCTCGACCTTTTCGGCGAATATGGCGGTACCTTTCATGGAGGAGTTGCGCCTGTGCCAATTCATCATGATGCTGATCATGTTTGCAGGGACGGTGGGCTTTGGGGTCTATCTGGAGAGTCTCGCACGCCTCAAGAATCGCCTGACGGGCAAACGCTCCAATCTACGCTGGAGCACGCATTGCTGGCTGGTCATGCGTGTCTCGGCCATCGTTATTCTTGGTGGGGCGGTGCTGCTTGCGCTCTTGGCTATCATTGAGCCCTCGGATCAGAGTGCACGCTCGTGGTTCTCTCTCTCTTGGGAAGCTTTGTGGAATGCTATCGGGCGCTCAGCGGGATTCAACTTATCGGATCTCAATGATTATGGCCCCGCCTACAAAATGCTGCTCTGCGTGCTCATGTTTATAGGCGGCAATCCCGCAGGCACAGGAGGCGGGGTCTTTGCACCCGTAGTGGCTCTCTGTGTGCTGGAGATTTATCGTGTGCTTCGTGGGCGTGAGGATCTGGAGATTCACCAACGTCGTATCGCCCGTGCTACGGTGAATCGCGCCATGTGCACGGTGGTGCTTTCTATGATCTGGATCGTGATCATGACGATGCTCATTGTTATACTAGAGCCAGATATCGCGAAGCATGACAACGGTGTGCTCCGTATTCTCTTTGAAGAGATCAGTGCCTACACGACGACGGGCTACTCTCTGGGCATCACCTCCGAGCTCACAGGCGCCTCCAAGATGGTGCTGGCCTTTAGTATGATCTTTGGGCGTGTGGGTATGTTTACCTTCATGATGATCTTTATCAGGCAGGGCGATCAGCAGCTGCTGCGCTACCCCGAGACGAGGCTCCCTCTCTCTTAACAGTTTTAACATATTAATATTACAACGATAGTACAATCATATGAGATTCGTCATTATAGGAATGGGGCAGTTCGGACGCGCCCTTGCTCTCCAGCTCACTCAGAATGGCTATGAGGTCACTGTGCTCGATGAGCAGGAGAATGTGATCAATGAGCTCAAGGATCAAGTCGCCTACGCCCTCAAGGGGGATGCCATGGATGAGCGTGTCCTACGCCAGATGGATCTTGTGGGGCAAGATATCAATGTCGTCGTGGCCATCGGTGAGGGCTTTGAGCGCAGTATTCTCATCACAGCCCAGCTCAAAGAGCTAGGGGTGAAGAATCTCTACGTGCGCTCCGCCAATCATCTGCACAGCAATGTGCTCAAGCTCATCGGTGTCAAGGATCTCTTCCGCGTCGAGGATGTCGCGGCAAAGCAGCTTGTCTCTCACTTCCAGAATGAGGGGCTGATGCGCCTACGCAAGATTGACCGGAATCACGCGCTCGCTGAGGTCAACCTCCCAGCCGCATGGGTGGGCAAGAGCCTCTTGGATGTGAAGCTGCGCATCAACTATCAGCTCAATTTGCTCACACTGCGTCGTGGTACTTCCCTTGAACTCGCACCTGATGACGACGTGCTCGCGACTCCCGAGCAGCCTGTTATTGATACGCCGCCGCCCGATCTCATCTTTGAGCGTGGGGATGTTCTCGTGCTTTTTGGGAAGGATGAGGCCTTGAGCCGCTTTGTGGATCTGCATCGTCTTTAATAGTTTTATTGTATGATTACTGTAACAATGCCCGAGAAGGAGTACGCGGGCTATATTTTTGACCTCGATGGGACGCTTGTCGATAGCATGGAGCTGCACTTCCGCGCTTGGAGACTCGCTCTTGCCGCCCATGGGGCAGGACATGAGATCTTTATGGGAGAGGAGTTTATCAGATACGGTGGTTGCTCGGCTATCGATATCGTGCAGTCTCTCAATGCCCAGTATGGGCTCCATATGGATGCGCAGCGGGTTGCGACGCAGAAGCGCGAGCTCTACTTTGAGCTCATGGCAGAAGGCGAGCTGCGCGAGATCTCCGCGACGGTGGAGCTCGTGCGTCACTTGGCAGAGCGCGGTATTCCCTACGCCATTGGCACGGGCAGCGCCCAGCAAGGAGCTTTGGCGACGCTGAATGCCGTGGGGATACGCGAGCTCTTTCCCATCATTGTGACACCAGCGGATGTAGCCCCTGGGCGCGGGAAACCTCAGCCCGATATGTTCTTGCTCTGCGCGGAGCGCATGGGGGTGTCGCCGACTGATTGTGTCGTCTTTGAGGATGCGCAGCCAGGTATAGACGCAGCAGTGGCTGCGGGGATGGATTATGTTTTTGTTGACTCTGTCAATCTTAATGCTTGGAATAAGGCGGCGGGTGTTATAAACTAACTCTCACTGCATGATGAAAAAGATCTCAATTATCCTCCCCTTTTATAATGCTGAGAAAACCCTGAGCACCTGTCTCGAAAGTATTCTCGCACAAAGCTATCACCATTTTGAATGCCTCTGCATCGATGATGGCTCGACAGATAGTAGTGCTGCCTTGGTGGAGAGCTACATCGCGCAGGATAGCCGCATTATCCTGATCCGTCAGGAAAATAAAAGACAGGGAGGGGCGCGCAATAAGGGAATGGAGCATGCTCAAGGCGAGTGGATTAGCTTCATCGATGCGGATGATGCGATTTCCCCGCGCATGCTGGAGCTCCTCCTCCATGCCGCTGAGACGACGCAGGCGCAAATTGCCGCTTGCGATACTGTCAAGAGTAGCGAGCCCTATGACTCCACTGTTTTTACGACCACCACATTGCAAGCAGAGCCTGTCCTCATTGATGACCCACTTGGAGCTTATATTCACAAGAAGGGTATTATCACCTCAGTCTGCGCGAGACTTTATCATCGCGATTTGTTGAATGATTACCGCTTTGTGGAGAATCTTTACTTTGAAGACACCCCTTGGCTCGCAGAGATTCTCGGACGTTGCACTCGGTATGCGCGTCTTAAGACCCCACTTTATTATTATTACCACAACAAAGGCTCGACCATGCGTAGTAATTGGAGTGAGAAGAAGACGGAGGACTTTGTCTTTGTCCTGCGCTGTATCTTTGAGCGCACGGTAGAGTTCCACCCTGCGCGTGTGCTGGAGATGCGCGATTACCATCTCACGCCATTGCTCAAGATGGTGTTTAATCGCATTCGGAAATCACCGACAAACGTACGCCAAGATCTCTGGGACCATGCGAGCCCCCTCATCTGTAGTCTCTACAACGAGGGTTGCATTGGCTACAAGGGGCTCAAGTGGAAACACAAGTGGCGTCTCTGGAAGCTGCTGCGCGAGGGCGCAAGCCATTAATGGCTCGTTAAGGTGAGCTGAGCTCTCACACTCACGCGCTTCAATCCATGCACGGGGTGCGCGCAGTGGATCTCGGGAGAGAGACCACACTCTTGGAGGGCTTGCTGGATGCGATGCTGCGCATGCTCGGGGGTGTTGCACTCTTGGCTGAGGTGAGCGAGAATGATATGTTGGAGACGCGCGCTAGCTGTTTGCGTGACAAACTCCGCCGCCTGATCATTGGAGAGATGGCCCCAGTTGTTAGCAATGCGCTGAATGAGCGAATACGGACGCCCCGACTGCTGGAGAAGAGTCGTGTCATAATTCGCCTCAAGAAAGAGCGCGTCAAGATCGGTGTAGGCTTGGGTGAGCTTGCGGCACACATGCCCCGTGTCCGTCAGATAGCCTAGACGTAAAGAATCGTGCTCGATGAGAAAGCCCACGGGGTCAACTGAGTCGTGATGAGTACTCATCGGGGTGATTCTTATATCCTTGATATCAATAGCTTCACTAGGAGATATGTAGCGAAATCGTGCCAGCGGAGCAAGGGGGCGTAGCTGCGTGGCGCAGTGGCGCGTGCAGTACACAGGCAGGTCGAATTTCTTGACCAGCTGCCCGAGTCCGCAGCAATGATCCTTGTGCTCATGCGTGACCATGATGCCATGGATATCGGCAGGACTCAGCGCGCATTTCTCCAGCTCTGTCTTGATGCGCCTCGCACTAATACCCACATCAATGAGGAGACGACAAGAAGGCGTGCTAATGAGGGTGGCGTTACCCTTGCTGCTGCTGGCTAGTACTTGGATATGAATCATTGGAATGATACTCTTATTGAGCGTAGCTATGGAGTGACTCAATCTTGGGTAGGAGATTGACGACGAGGAAAGTAGTGATAAGAGCCGCAAAGGCGAGCAGCAAGAGCGGGCGACGCCACTCTGATGCCGCATGGCGGATGTGGAAGTACATGATGTAGAGAATCCACGTGATGAGCGACCACACCTCCTTGATATCCCAAGCCCAGTAGCCCCCCCACACCGAGTCCGCCCAGAGAGCCCCACTCCACAGCCCGAAGGTCATGAGGGGGAAGCCCAGCGTGACGGCGCGATCGGCGACTTGCAAGACCTCCTCACTCTTCTGTCCCCAGTAGCTGCGTAGCACCAGCATGGTAGCAACCAGCATCAAGCCATAGGAGATCACATAGCTAGTCACATGAGGGACAAACCACGGCGACTGCAGAGCTGGCATCTGCCTCCAGCCCTCTTGCAGAGGCATGCAGAGAGCCCCCGTCAGAGTCAACACAGCGGCCACGGCAAAGTAGCCCGTGTACGCGCGCGGGATACTCTGACGCGAGATCAGCAGTGCGGGGTAAAGGATGAGGGGGAAAAAGCAGAGCACATGGCGCATATTGCCAAAGGGGGGCGCTTGCGCCATCCAAGCATTGGCAGCAAGCAGGCATAGGGCACAGCCCCAGCCCGCAGCCATAAAGATCGTTGTGAGTCTTGCTCGACGCGTGGTGAGAATAGCCGCAAGGTGCAGGGCTATACACAGAGCCGTGAGTGTGTAGATGAGAAGTGCGAGAGTCATGGGAGGGAGCGTTTAGGAGCTTGAGCGGGCAGCCAACACCATGCAGCGATACAGACGAGCAGCGCGATCATGCCCGAGCGCGCCCAGAATCGCCCTGGGGCACGACGAGCCTCCAGCTGGATGACAGTCTGACGCGACGAGGCGATACGATGATAATTCATCAAGGTGAATTGCCAACCACGATACTCAATAGGCTCATTCACCCGCAAAATCCCCTTAATAGCAGACTCCTCCTGCGGGCAGTCGAGCGTGTAGGACACACGATAATCCTTCACCGTCGCATCCTGCTGGAGGATGACGCGGGCAGGCTCTCCCTTGATAAGCATGATCGCCTTGTAATCGGTAGACGCGGGATACTCGAGCAACTCCTTGGACCAACGCTCCTCGCCATAGACGAGCTCATTGCCCTGCTCCGTGACCGTACCGAGAGGCATCCACTCATTACCCTTTTGCTCGTAGATCGTGTAGGGAGCGTCATTATAATGATCCAGCTCGAATTGGCCGAAAGAAAGCTTGAAACCCAGCGGAATAGATCTCTCATCGCTCAGACGCACACTCTCGATAGGTGCGGGCTCATTCGCGAGCACGGGGATGCGGTGACTCACCTCAAAGCAATAATCAAGGTAGGAGCCCAGCGCGAGCGGGATGAGACTGAGATGCGCAAGCGCGAGCCAGTGACGCTTGGTGAGCTTTCTATAGCCGTGATAGGCAAAGAATAGACCACTCGCTATTGCTAGAAGAATCAGATCGATGAGGCAGAATATCTTGAGCCACGAGCTACCCTCCACCAGTAGGAGTTCGTAGGTGAGACGAGTCGCCCATAGAGCTCCAGAA
Organism: uncultured Akkermansia sp.; assembly: GCA_964371905.1. Lineage (GTDB taxonomy): Bacteria > Verrucomicrobiota > Verrucomicrobiia > Verrucomicrobiales > Akkermansiaceae > Akkermansia. The sequence goes on from CAYJOV010000105.1 coordinate 7,460, forward strand.
AAAGATGCCGCGCTCAAGAGTGCATAGAGACTACCACACCAAAAGCTGCGCGGCTCAACCTGCGCTAGGCGCAGCCCCGCCCAGAGGGTGAGAAGCGTGCCTAAAACACCGAGAGAAAGCATAGCTCCCCCATGATAGACTGCAGGCACTCCGACGCGCGGCAGTGCTCCAGAAAAAAGCAACAACGCACAGCCACCTAAGAGCATTTGGCTGATTTTGAGTAGGGTCGTCATCTTGGCAAGAGCCCTTTATCTCATAAATAACAAGTCAGGTCAAGCGTAGAGGAAGTCAGGCCTAATTTAAATTTTTCTAAATATCCAGACATTTTCATTATCAAGAGGAGAGCTCTTAATATTGAAATTTGACTAAGACCAGCGCATGCCCTTACTGCCACCTTTGATGAAAATCATCTTCACGATCCATCTCAAAAAAAATCTCTATGTGACGCATCTATTCATCCCATTCCTCTACTGTAAGAAATTATAAGGCTTGAATTCAACTGTTATTTGTATTAGACTCCTCGGCAATATGTACGACCGCAAACGCCCATATCCTTTTGATGTCTTTGAACCCAGATGGCAAAACATTTGGGATGACGAAAAAACCTTCCGCACACCCAACCCTGGGGATGCCGACTTTGACACAGACAAGCCCAAGTACTACGTACTTGATATGTTCCCCTACCCCAGCGGCTCAGGGCTCCATGTGGGACACCCCGAGGGCTACACCGCAACTGACATCGTAGCACGCTACAAGCGTCAAAAAGGCTACAATGTCCTCCACCCCATGGGCTGGGACTCCTTTGGTCTACCCGCTGAGCAGTACGCGATCAAGACCGATCAGCACCCCGCTATCACGACCAATCAGAATATTGACACCTTCCGCCGCCAGCTCAAGATGCTGGGCTTCTCCTACGACTGGGACCGCGAGATTGCAACCACCGACCCCAAGTACGTGCGCTGGACTCAGTGGATCTTCCTCAAGCTCTACAACAGCTACTACAACACCGAGC
>CAYJOV010000106.1:0-8469 GCA_964371905.1 uncultured Akkermansia sp.
GAGCTACCTGGCTGCTCCATCCCGCGATTTTAACCGCATCCCCTCTTTCGGGGTGCGGGCTCATTATACACATCTTTTTATAATCCGTCAATTATTTTCTGCAAAAAAATGAATATTTTTTTCAATCTCGCAACTCAAATCGACATTGATACTTAATAATAAGATATCAACAACAATGCAAAGTTCGCTTGTCAAAGCGTACTTCATGTGTTACTATCACTCCAAGAACACATCCCTACCCCCGTTCTCTCTCCTCATGCCTCCTATTCCCTATCGCTTCACAAAATCCAGCTTCTCGCTGCGATCATTGATTCGTGACCTGCTAACGATCCATGAGCAGCGCTCCTTTACCGACTTTTTCTGTGCAGGCGGTTCACACACGACCCCGCATCTTTGTAGCATTGATGCGCGCTGGCAGTTTCCTTGGCGCAGCTTACTGCTAATGACCAGCTTACTCTTCTTTGCGCTCTTTTTCATGCTCGCGGAGCATGTCGCGCGCATTGAGCTAGGCAATACAAAGCTCTTTGTCAGCTCCATTGTCATGCAGAGTGTGGCTATCCCCCTAGGTCTCATTTCTCTTTTCTCTGAGCTCAATATCTGGCGCAATCAGCCCTGGCTACGAATCATCATCATGGTCTGCGGCGGGGGCCTACTCTCCATCATATTCGCCTTACTCCTCTCTGCCTTTGGCCATAGCTCATCCCCCTTCATGGCTGGGATTATCGAAGAGCCCGCAAAGATCGCGGCAGTCCTCTTACTCGCAGGACACGCAAGACGACGCAACGGTCTGGTGTTGAATGGAATGCTCTTCGGCGCGGCCGTGGGAGCGGGCTTTAGTATCATGGAGAGTATAGGCTATGCCTTTGAGGCATTGCATAACCCTATCATGACCAATGGAAGCCATCCGCTAGCCTATCAGAATGCCTACACACTCATGGCGACTCGCTCCTTCTTCTTTTTGACCGCAGGGCATGCGACATGGACAGCGATCACCTGTGGTGCACTATGGCATTGTATGCGTGGGCGCAATCTCTGGAGAGGACTCATGCAGCCCTCCTTCCTCTTCTTCCTCGTGGTGGCTATCGTGATTCATGGGTACTGGAATATGAGCACCAGCACAGGGGCTATCTTTGTGATGATCCCGCTCTTTGCAATCTGCTCGTGGGGTCTCATCGCAGTGCTCAATCATCTGGGTATCCAACAAATACGCGATATGCAGCAACTCTGGTTTGATCGTCACAGTCTTGGAAAGCGCTGCGTCTGGCTGCTTGAGCCTAGAACAGGAGCTACCCAAGGGCCACTCACGGCGGAAGAAACCATTGAATGTCTCGAGAGTGGCAATATCACGCGCAAGACTCTCTGCACGATGGGAGCTCTGCATTGTGAAAGCCATAGCGTAGGCAAGCTCAGCTTCATCTCCTCGCTGGCCAATAACAACAACAACAGCTGCTGGTATCACTGCAAGCGTCCCTTCTGGTTCATCATCTGCCGCATACTGGGCATTGCCAGCATGCTAAGCCTCCCCTGCTTCCTGTACTTTCCTCGCTGGATGGTGACGAGCTACCTCTTTTGCTGCTTTGCCCTCTTTGGCATTATCGTCAGCATCCTACTCAAGCTCTGGCAATCGCCTAATCTACCGACCGAGCCTTGTGATCAATATGGAAGCCTGATTTGGATTGATTCTCCGACCAAGGCTCTGTTAAAATTCTTCATTCCAGGCTACAATATATACTGGGGTTATCTCCTAGGAGGGCATCTCATCCGCCGTGTCAACCTCTTGAATGACGGAGAACGTCGCATCCCGAATTGGATCCCGCAGGCCTTCTGGACGACCTTCTGCACCGGCATCACCCTAGCCTCAGTACTGCTCATCTACCATAGCCTTTCTTTCCTCCCCTACCTCCTCTCCGCGGTCATCCTCTTCCCCAGCAGCGCGGCACTCGCCTGTGTGGCACTCGCCAGTGCGCAACAAACCTTAGAAGAAGCACATAAGGAGGATCTCCACCATGCTCACCATCCCCAATTCGATTAAAGGTCTCCATCTTAATGGGCATTGGCTGAGTCGAGAGAGCATCCTTGCCTCTGAGCTCCCCGACCTGCCGCACCTGAGCCCAGTACAGCAAGAACAGCTCTACTGCTTTCTTGCCGACATGCTCAATGAGCATCCTGTACTGCAGCTACGCAGCTCAGGCAGCACAGGATGCCCAAAAACATTCTACGCACCCAAAAGCGCGCTCTACGCCAGTGCAAAGCGCAGCTGTGACTTCTTCGCCCTACGCGCGGGGCAGCGTGCCTTACTCCGCCTCCCCCTCGACTATATCGCCGCAAAGATGATGATCATACGCAGCCTTGTCGCCGAGCTGCACCTTGAGCTACGCGCGCCACAGACTCAACTCCTTGATGAGACTCTCTCACGAGACACACCCATTGACTTCTGCCCCATCGTGACTCTACAAGCTGCGCAGAACTCAGCCCAAGACCTCCAGCACATCAGAACCCTCCTGCTCGGCGGTGGCTTTATCCCCGAAAAGGTTGAAACAAAACTCCAAGCTCACCCCGGAGCCGTCTATGCCTCCTACGGCATGACAGAGACATACAGCCACATAGCCCTACGCCGCATCAATGGAGCGTCACGCTCACGCTACTACACCACATTCCCACAAGTGGAGCTAGCTATCGACGATGAGAGCAGACTCATCATCAGCGATCCCCTCCTAGGCATCAGCGAACTGCACACAAATGATATCGCAACACTACACCCCTATCAGCAGCTTGAGATCCATGGACGCAGCGACAATATCATCAACAGCGGCGCCATCAAGCACCAGAGCGAATCCATCGAGCAGCGTCTCTATGAGAGCACCGCGCTCACCTGCGCAGCTCTCCCCTACCCCCATCCTAGCCTTGGCGAATGCGTCGCACTCCTCTGGGAGGGCTCAATAGATCAAGTCACGCTTCTAAAACTAGCTATCCAAAAAGAACTCAGCGTCTACGAACGCCCCAAATATATCTGCCACAGCAGCAGCCCTCTCCCGCGCACAGCGAGCCAAAAGCTCGACCGCCTCGCCTGCCAAAGGCTCCTCCATTCACTCATTTCTTCCCAAGCTCAGCAGCCTATCGTTTGATGCAAGCGATTACACACCCTCATAATCAGCAATCAACTCGACAAAGGCTGCGAGATGATGCTCACGTATCCACGGGCCTATCCCCTTGAGCTGAGAGGCTCCCTCGACAGTCACGGGCTTGAGGCGCGCGAGTGCCTGAAGGGTCTCCGTCTTCATGATGCGATAGACTGGCATATTGTGCTCTGAGGCAATATCGCGCCGCAGCTCCATGAGATGCGCGTAGAGATCCTTGTCCATGCGCTGAGACATCGCCTCATCCCAGACCTGCTGGGCGCGCTTCTTTTTTGAGTCACGCGGCTCGCGCGATGAGCGAGCCGCGCGCTCGCCTGAGAGCCACTTCATCGAGAGGCGCGGCAGCTCGCGGCCCATCATCACATCGTGCCCCTTCGCCGATAGGGAGATGAGAGGCATCTCAGCTCCATCCCTTGTGGTGTAGCCAGCCTCTTGCATGGCTCGAAAGAGCCCCTTGATCTGCTTGTCCGATAGATCCGAAAGAATGCCATACGTCGAGAGTCGCGTGAGCCCCGCGTGCATATGCGCCCCCTTGGAGCCACGCAGCATATCCATGATCTTGCCACGCCCATAGATCCCCTCCCAGCTCCCATCAGCCCCGCGACGCGATGCGCGCGCGACACCAGCAAGAGCCTTACGGATGATATCGGCTCGCTCATCACGCAGCTCCTCTGCCTCCTCCATCGTCGAAGACTCACCACCCTCACAGCAATCGCAGTGCCCGCAAGGCGCGGCTCCCTGCTCGCCAAAGTATTGGAGAATCCACTGATGGCGGCACTGCTGCGCGTAGGCAAAGCGCGTGATCGTCTCAATCTTGAGATGATCGCGGCGCGATTTCTCATTCAAGCGCCCCTCATCGAGAGGCAGCATCGCAGGCGCGAGCTCCGGACGCACGATGCGCGTCCCGCGCAGCAAACGACCGGGTATATCAAAACGCGCAATCGCGTCAGTATGCGTCAGAATAGAGAGAGCCGAGCTCACCGCCATCGGGTTGACATCCTTGCCCATCTGCTGAGACATCTCATCCACCGTCATCGCCAGCTCATGCGACTCGGGGTCAGCCTGCTGGCGCAAAAAGCCATAGAGCGAGCGAATCAACTGAGGCGCGGGATTGCTCCCCTCAAAGAAAAACTCCTGCGTGCGCAAATCCGCATGATTGAATAGCAACTCACACGCCGATCTCTTCCCATCGCGTCCCGCACGCCCCGCCTCCTGATAATAGGCCTCCACGCTCCCAGGGATTTCAAAATGCGCCACAAAACGCACATCGGCGCGATCAATCCCCATGCCAAAGGCATTCGTCGCCACCACGACATCAGCACGCCCAGAGATGAACTCATTCTGCGAGAACTCACGCTCCTCATCCGTCATCCCTGCGTGATAAGCCACAATAGAGGCACAGTCCCCGCGCAGCTCCTCAAAGACCAGCATCACATTCTTTCTCGTCGAGCAGTAAATGATGCCTGTCTTCCACTGCTTCACCAGCGCATGCAGACGCTTGAACTTATCACGCCTCCTCTCGCAATGCCTGATAGCAAAATCGAGATTCTCACGCGCAAAGCCGCTGATCACCACCGCAGGCTCGCGCAACTGCAAAGTATGCAACACATCATCGCGCACCTGCTGCGTCGCCGTCGCCGTCAGAGCGATGGTCTGGGGATAGCCCAGCTGCTCACGCACACGACCTAGGCGCAAATAATCAGGACGAAAATCATGCCCCCACTGGCTCAGGCAATGCGCCTCATCTATCGCGAGCAAGGAAATATGCTGCTCGCGCAGCGTATCCATAAAGCTCATCTGCCCAAAGCGCTCAGGCGCGACATAGAGAATACGCAGCTCCCCGCGGAAAAAACTCTGCATCACCTGCCTGTACTCATCACCAGAGAGTCCAGAATGAATAGCTGCTGCGGGAATCTGACGCGCCTGAAGAGCATCCACCTGATCCTTCATCAGAGCAATCAGAGGGCTCACCACGACGACTAGCCCCTCGCGGCAGAGAGCTGGCAGTTGATAGCACAGAGACTTCCCCCCACCCGTGGGCATGATGGCTAGCGTATCACGCCCCTCCATCACAGCATGGACGACCTCTTCCTGCCCTGATCTCAAAGAATCAAAGCCGAAATTTCTCTTAAGAATCTCCTCAACACGCGCCCTGTCATAGCCTTCGCTCATCGCCAGCTATCCTAGCAAAGATCTGCGCATCCTGCAAGGCAGCAGATAGAGAATATTACTAAGCTGTAGTTCATGCACCACATTGCAGAGTCTGTGCAGCACATAAATAAGCACAGAGGCTATCAACGCACCCGTTAAGGCGGCTCTATTCATACGCCTAGCGCGACAACACGCAAAACAGCCCGTCTCGCGAGGGGCTGTTGATGAATCGTGAAGCGAAATCTACAGAAACGCGCGAAATCAGACCCCTCCGTAGTAAAGTTTTTTCCAATCCTGAGCTACAAGCAGCTCATCAAAGCCTAGACCCGTCCCCTGAGGCGGGGTGAAGGCCGGCGTGATATTAAGCCCTAGCTGCTCAGAAAAGGCATTGGGACGATAGACATGCTGCGTGACCAAGCCACAGAGAGGCACATCCGCCTCGGGTTTATCAGTATAGTAAGATGCTGCATTATAAGCAGCCCAGCACTGACCTAGAGGATGATCGAGGTAGGAGGTAAAGACAGGAAGCCCCTTGGTGCTCGTGTGGCGCGCGGGCTTGACCAAGCGCATCATAGGAGTGCTCGTGCGCGCAGGGATCTCATCTTCATTTTGCAGAGGTACGTCATAGCCTAGAGGAATACCTGCATCTTGGAGACGCTGCCAGTTGTTGACATCGTAGTAGCAGGGGTCTTCTATAAAGTCTATGCGCTCCTTAAGACCGGCGGAGAGCATATCCCAAAAGCGCAAAGTCTCCTCGACTGTCAAGGTACAGCTAAAGTCGAGTCGCCACTTCCAGTCCGGCACAATGGCGGCAAAATTGACAAGACGCGCAACAGTAACATCCAGACGAGGGAGCACCTTAATCTTGCCCACCTTAAAGCCACGCTGATTCAAATTATACACCTGTGAAGGCGTTGCGCTGACTGTAAGTGTAGCATGACTGAGCGGAACCCTCAAGCCATCAAAGAGATTTGTTTTGCTCGCACGGGCAGCAGCATCCATTTCCATACAGCGTAATGCGCATACTCCAAGGCGCAGAGGATTGCCATCACGTAGGGCTTCGAGTTCATATTCGAGAGGTGCATCACCGAGCTCTGGCCAAGATTGCAGACAGGCATAGCCGCCGTCATCTGAGCGCAACAGAACACCTTGACGTGGCTGCGCAGCTGAGCGTGCGCTCATGGCACCGACAGGATAGAGAGTATAGCTTGAATAATCCATGCTCCCCATTCCATCATATTTGGAACGCTTTGTCACGATTATTTTAATTTATTATTGGGATGCATCACAGATGACCCAAATAGAGTTCATAAGCGGCAAGTCCATCACGGGTGAAGATTTTTCCTAGTCAAACAAAGATTGATTTGCTAGAATAATGGCTACACTCATCCATTTTATCTTCATTATGAAAAAAAGACCTCTTCATCGCGTCGTCCTCCTTGCTGCTGGCTGTTGCAGCCTCGCTCTGAGCGCATGCAGCGACCCCCCTTACTCCATGATGTTTCTGAGTGAAGCAGACAATGCGGCAGCGGGCGCGAATTTGACCACCGCCTTTCGCGGACGCTACTTTGATCGACTGCCCCTACTATCACTTCAACATTTTAGCAGCTTCAAGTCCTTCCTCAACCCCGATGGCTCCTACGGCATCGTACTCTATGTGAATAAGATGTACGCACAGCGTCTCTTCACAGCCACGGCGTCAAAGCGCAACAAACTCTTACTCCCCATCGTGTCAGGCCTCGCCTTTGAGCCCCTGCTCATCACCACCCCCATCACCGACGGGCAGCTCGTCATTTGGAATGGACTCAATGGCTATGACCTCTATCGTATTTCAGAAACACTACGCCCGCTCAATCCCGAAATTGAAAAGGGACGCTACCTAGAGAAGAACCCCCGCCCCCTGCCCAAGCTCAAGCCCTCTGACGATATCAAAAAGGATTCTCAAGGACGCCTCATTCCCCAGATACCCTCTGCTCAGTAATGAAGACCCTGCTCTCTAGCCTATGCCTGTTGCTCTCCACGGGGCTTCTAGCACAGCAAACCCTTGCATCGTCGGATCAATCTCCCACTCGCGCCACTCCTAGCGAGAGTACTGATATCAAACAAAACACTCAGACACCTCCCCTCAAAAAAACCTCTGAGTCCGAAAAACCCCAGCTTGAGCCACGCGGACTTGCCTCTGAGCGAGAAAAGCGCCTCCCACCGCTCGACCTCATCTACTGCCTCCCCTCAGAGAATCAAGCGCTCTTCACAGGCACCCCCGAGGAATTCTACACCTACGTCGACCGCTACTTCGAGGGGGAATACACCAGATCTTGGCAGGGAGGCACCTACGGAATGACACGCACCCCCTTCCGCAACAGCAAGGGGGAGATCATGTATAGCAAATTCCATGAAGGCATAGACATCAATCCCATACGACGCGATGAGAAGGGAGAGCCCCTCGATCCCATCACAACCATAGCCCCAGGAGTGGTCGTCTATGTGAACAACTCAGCCACAGCCAGCAACTATGGGCGCTATCTCGTCATCGCGCACCATATTCCCGAGGGCGTCATCTACAGCCTCTACGCTCATATGAAGAGCATCAGTGCGCGCCGAGGAGACACCGTGATCCCAGGAGTCATCATCGGAGAGATGGGCTACACAGGACGCGGACTCGACAGACGTCGCGCCCACCTCCATCTAGAAGTAGCACTCATGATCAATAGCAAGTACTTCAAGTACGCGCCAGGTGTGCACGACCGATTCAATGGACTCAACCTCATCGGGATGAATGTCACCGACCTACTCATGGCAAGCCGCGGCGGCAAGACAGTCTCCATCAGCGAGTACTTCTCTACGCTCAAAGAGCACTACCGCATCCGCGTCCCCTATCAAAAGAAATTCGACCTCATAGATCGCTACCCATTCCTCTACAAATGCATACAAGGCAAAGAGCAGACCACACCACGCTCCTACGACATCAGCTTCACCGCAGAAGGTCTTCCCATCGCGGTATGGCCTAGCATGGAAGAGGTCAATGATAGCACAGTCGTCAAGGCAACCCCCGCCCCGACCTACCAGCAAAATATCACGGCGAATCGACTCAAGAACAGCAGCAAAGATGCCGCTCTCACAGCTACAGGCAAGCGTTATATCAATCTACTCCTCTACCCCTACAAGAGCGTGAAGCGCAAGT
>CAYJOV010000107.1:0-8445 GCA_964371905.1 uncultured Akkermansia sp.
CTCAAAATCGAGGCAAAAATCTCACCCCTGAGCAAAAGAAGAAAATCCTCAAGAAATTCGACAAAGACGGCGACGGTAAGCTCAACTCCGAAGAGGCCGCCGCCGCCAAAGCCGCCCTCCTAGCCCGTAAAGCCAAAAATAATCTGTAATTTCTCCCTCCGTTATCAGTATTTTCCAAAAAGCAGTCCCACACAAAGGGCTGCTTTTTTTAAAAGCTTATATTCTGATTTCATTATATATCAATTGCTAAGCAAGTGTATTTTATGACATAATCCTATTATACCTTAGTGAATATTTGTTAGTGTAGAGTATAACTTATTTAAATTCAAAATAGTAATAAAGAATGAAAAAACTGATGATGCCAGCGATTATTGTTGCTTTTGTGCGCAGATTTGTTATTCTTCTAATAAGAGAATATCCATGATGCAATCATAGAGAAATCGTGTTAGGATGAATGTTTTATAAGTGTTTATTATTATTTTACTACGAAGTATTTATATTCACAGAGTGTTCATCCTTAGCGTTCGTTCATATTTGTTATGGTAATACTAAATAACATTCTTGATAGAATTGGCTGTTACGCTTATAATATCGAAATGAGATTCTAGGTTCTTTTCTCTTCACTCCTAAATAATAACCCCCTCCACATACACACTTAAATGATACTCCGCTCAATACAACAGTCTAGCACGTATAAAACGTACAATGTTAATTTTGTCATTCAATCTAATTTGTCTTGACTGATTTCAAGGAAAAGTTTAGACTATCGCGCGCTTTTTTTTGCAAAAAAGCGCCTATTTAATTATAAATTAGAAATAATATTTATGTGCAACTCTGTATCTCTAATCAATAGCTCCATGCAACGCAACTTCTCTTTTCATAGAAGTATTCGCGGTACAACGACTCGCGCTGGATCAAAAATCGAATTTCGACCTGAAAAGCGTTTTGGTGAAATTGTAGATCGCGTCGCCGCTATTGGTCGTAGCACTCACGATATAGCTACGAATTTCTCGGCATCGAAGCCTCTAGATATACGCCCTTAATTTTCAAGCTCTGGTATTTAGCTCTGATCAAGCTAATACTGGAGCTATCTTTGCACATAACCCTGTTAGAAGAGAACAAGTTGCACCTATAGATTCAGCGAGAGCTGAGTCTATTTCTGCTTTTACAGGGCTGTTTTATTACAACTTAGATGATCGGTGCGTTCGCCATTCTCGCAGACAGGACTCGCGGATGGAGTGTTACTCTTATTGTGTGTTGATAGATTAGCTCATTGCGATGAATTGCATTGTGGTGACTCACTTAGACAGAGATATTGCTTACATTGCCCTTTGATAGCACTTAAATCGTTGTCCAAAATTTTTGCCTTTTCTTTCATCTGGCTGATGAATAATTTGATGGATTCTTCGAGATTGTGATATTCATCCGAGTTTTCATCGATCAAGTCCTTGCATAGGGCATAGAAACGTCTCTCATTCTTGTATTGATCAAAATTCTTTAGATAAAATTCGAATGCGCCTTTCCCAAAAGCATGCTTTGCAAGAAAGGCCTCTAATTGCCACAGAAGAGTTTTGTGGGGTGAAATCGTGCGAATCGTAGAAAAAGCCTTACTGACGCGTGCAAAATTGTGAGCCTTGACGCTATTTATGTTCTTCAAGATATTGTAAAGGAAGTAATTTGCCTTGATACAGCTGTGCGGATATGCATCTTGGTCCTCTAGCAACGTCTTGAGTATGTCTTTTTTCCCTTTTAATAGAAGCTTGGCAAAGAAGACAAAAATTCGCGAATCAGAGGGATTGATTTTTTGAGCATTATGTATTTGATGCACCACCTCGTTGTCGTTATCAGCCTCTAAGGCGAGTCGAGCCAGCAATAAGCGCGATCGGCAGTCACACGCGTCTTCTTCGACTGCTTTTTCGGCGAGCTGCTTTGCCTCGGCATTAAGTCCAGTGATTATTAGCAGACGTGCGGCATTGCAAAGATAAGCAAATGAGCGTGGGTTACGCTTTTTGGCTTCGATAAGATCTTTAAGTGCTTTATCATAATTGTCAAATTCCATATGACATGCAGCTCGAGTCGTGTATAATTTTACATCGTGACTGTTGATCGTTTCTGCAAGTTTAAAACTCTCCATGGCGAGTTCTTCATTGTCGAGACGCGTATACAAGCGCCCCCACTCGAGATGCACGGTAGAGAGCCCCGGTGCCATATGCTCGGCTATTTCAAGATCTTTTCGAGCTTTTTCGTACTCGTAGGTATGCGTGTAAAAATACCCACGCTCGACATAGGTTCCTGCCGCATTGGTGAGCCAAGGATGCGCTAGTGCGACGGCCTTATTGAAATAGATGAGAGCATCTTTGAGTCTTCCCTTTTTCAACCAAATAGTCCCTCTACTGATGTAAAGGCTGTAGTCGGGCACCTTCAAGTCAAAGGCTTGCTTCAAGTATCTTGAGGTTTCTTTTGCATTACCAGTATTCATGTAATAATGAACAGCCGAAGTCAAGGCTTGCAGGTAGAGTTGCGATGCGCCTACAAATTTTTCAAAAGAATCGCAGAATTCATCTTTTTCTTGATAGTTGGAGTATACATAAGTTTTATCTAAATCGACTAATACAACATAGCGTTTATGAAAAGAAAAAAGTTCTAGTTCATGCTCTTTTGGGATGGTGTGTTCTTGTAGGTATCGCTCATTTGCCTGATGATAAGAATCATGATCGATTTCACCTGTTAGGTAGCCGCGTAGGAGTGTCAAAAGATCCGCCCAGTACTGGTGTAAGTCTTGATGATGGCCTTTGGACTTCTCAAGTTGAGCTTGCACCACGTTATCCCATTGCTCCAATTGAGCGCTCAGATCCACCTTCGCCTTTAGGTAGAGTGGTTCTATCATGCTTAAGGCTTTTTCTATGCCTTTTAAGGCGAGCTTATAAGAACCTCTAGAAAACTCATAATTTGCGTTAAGAAGACTTAGCGCTGCGTGAAAAGTATTATCTTGATCCTTTTCTCCTAAGAGAGCCTTAGCTTTATTAAAAAGGCGGTTCAAAATTGTAATTTGCCCCGTTTCTTGGCAGAGCGTGAACATTGCTTTATAAGTAGTCTCAGCATTGATGTTGCTCGGTTTGAGATATTTTTTCAAATCATTTAGTGCAGCGCATACGTTTTTTTGTTCGTAGGGAATAATATGTTTGCTACAGAGAGCTTTGAGGAGGTAGAGGGGGAATCGCATATCCAGCCCTGATGCGCATGGATTATTTTTCAAGACGGAATCCCCTTTATCGATGAGATTTTGTAAGACGATCGATGCTTCTTTGCGATTATTAGCGTCGAAATGAACGTACATTTTTAATAGTTGATCTAGCACATTGTCGCAAATAATGTTGTCATCATCAGCTGGAATATATAAATTCATCAACATCACGTTTGTTGCATCCATGAGTGCCGTATAGATGTTCTTTCTGAGACGTAGCAAGTAGCTATCAGTATGCCCCTTTCCGTATACGTAGGCGACCTTCCACTGTACTGTGGCTTCTGGAAGTCGATTGAGTCGGCAATAAGCATTGCCTAGCAGCATGATTGCATCTATTTTATTGTAATATTCAGCCATGAGTGTCTATGTTTGAGTAGTTTTTTAATATGTTTATTTCTTCGTCTTTGAGAAGATTAAACTCTTGTGGTAATCCTTTAGGATCTATGTCTTCCAGTGTGGGAGGGTCTGTTAATTTTGCGAGTTCGTTGAGTGTAGCTGTCGATTGACCTAGTTTATAATGATAGTAGGCATATTGAAGTTGGGTACGCTGTCGATATCTAAAAGGGCAATATTTGAGCGCTCGCTTTATCATCTCTATAGCTTTATGGTACTGTTTTGTAAATGCATAAGCTTCAGCTAGTTGATAAAGGCCTGCATGGTTATCCCAATCCTTTACTTTATTAATCCATTTTTCGTATTCTGCTATTGCTGCCACATAACCATCATAACTATCATGGTCATCATGATCGCTGTCAGCACGCTTTTGAATAATAAGCGTATGAATGAGGTGAGCTTCCGCATGACAGCTGTGACGTTCAAAAACTTCTTTGAGTGTCATTGCTGCTTTGTCGATTTCTCCCTTACTGAGGTAATAATGTGCTATTCTTACATAGGTTGTACGTTTGTCGGGATTCACCTTGATAGCTTCCTCTCTATAGCTTAAACTCACCGCATTGTCATTATTTCTCTCATACAAATCTGCCATTGCGTTATAGACGCGTGTCTTGTTCTTTTCATATCGTAAGGCCGCGTTAAATCCCCCAAGCGCATCTAAAAATGAGCCCTGATGCATATGAGCTTTACCTTTGAGGAAGTATCCCATGTAGTTCTGAGGCTTCCTCTCGATAGCTTTTTCACAGAGCTCAAGTGCTTTCTCATATTGCTCCAGCTCTATTTGGATGTTAATCTGGCCAATCAGAGCATCATAGTTTTCCAAATCGTAGATTTCTATTCTTTTAGCATAACGTTCTGATGTTTTGTAATTACTGAGTTTTAGTTCTATTTCCATGAGCGATTCAAGAACTGCTATATTATAGGGTTCGCGTATTAATAATCCTTTTAAACTTGCTTTTGCATCGTCCAATCTACCTTCCAATATGTAGGTTTTTGCTTTCGCTATAATAGCGTTCTTATTCTCTATGAATTCTTTTTCGATGTATTCATAGGTCTCATGGGCTTCTTTAAAGCGTAAGAGCTGCGAGAGTACTTTTGCCTTACTTATGTGATAGTTAGGCTTATGCGGATCATGCTTGATAGCTTCTTCATAGTCTTTGAGAGCCTTTACGTATTGGGACTGATCTTCAAAGCAGACACCACGGTTATAATAAGGCTCATCGTCTGAAGGATCCAAATCAATAGCTGATGTGAAGTCCTCAATCGCTTTTTTTCTATACTCTTCCTCCTTTTTATGTTCAAAGAGATGCTTATAAGTCGTGCCTCGATTGAAGTAGTGCTTGGCTGTATTTTTCTATTTGCTTTTTTCTCGTGGTGATGCATAAATCGTCCTTTAAATGGAAGACCTCCATTTGGAGTTGGATGCTTTCAGCTGTACTTTTATAACTGTCTACTTGATCAAGGGCCGTTTTAACTTTGTCATGAAATCTCTTCTCGATAGAATCTTCTATAGTCTCCAGTCTTTTCTCATAACCACGATTTATAATAATGGGTATGGCAATACCTCCTATGGCGACAACGGATGTAATCAGAATGCTCCACAGGTTGATTACTGAGCCAAACCAATCAACCAGCTTGTCATGGTAGCTAGAGATAGCTTTGTAGTTTTCAAGTATGACGGTCTCGTTTTCAGGTGTTATTGGTACTTTAGTGTTACCATCTTGATTTTGAGAGGCTGTTTCTTTTTGATTCTCCGACGGTTCTACTTGCTCCTCTGCCTGTTGTTTTTGAAAATCTTCCGTGATGGCACCCAGTGTCGCGCTCTGCTGAGCCCGTAGAGGCTCAGTTATGCTACTCAAAAGCATCAATAGTCCTACGAAGGTAGAGCAGATGCTTGAAAATAAGATTTTTGTCATCCCATTATGGCTTCTTGTTATCTTGATCATCCTTATCCGATTTGCCGAATTTATCCACGAGGTATTCAAAAAATTTTCCAAGATCAATTAAGACATGTTTCAAAATCAAATAAGCTAAGATAATGACCACAAATGCTCCTAATAGGTAGATCAACGGTACAAACAGATGTAGGGGCGAAGAGGATGGGATTAATTCTTTTTTCTCGTGCACGAGTAGGTGGAAATTATGTACGTAATCTAAAATAAAGCTGCCAGCAGCAATGATAAAGATAAGTGTCACGATAGCTACAATAATAAGAGCCAGCCAATTGGTGTTTTTTTTCGGTGATTGAGTATTCATATACCTTAGTAGATTATCCCATCAATCTATCAATTATTCTAGTTATTAGCAAGCTTGTTATTTTGTATTACGCCTATTTTTGACAGGTTTTGTAAAACTTTGAATATTTGTATATTATTAACGACGTTATACATACGTGATCGCTGATCAAAGCTAGGAGGGCGAAGCGCATTTTGAGATGCTAGAAGTAGCTCTCGCGGTTGAATGCCTTCTAAGATGAGAGTGAGAAAATTAATATTCATACTCTCATCTAACAAATATTCTCTTACAGCTTCCCATAGAAAAAGGACATCCAGATGGTGCTGGATGTCCTCTTGTTTTTTTTTGATGAAGAGGGTGCTACAAGGTTTCTTGGGTGAAGGTCATTCTTTCTTTTGGTCGTTCGCGGCGGGAGCTTGCTGGGCTTGCGGTTCGTCTTGCCATTTCTTGGCAGAAATGTATTGGAAGAGCTTGACCACATCTTTGAGGAAGTAGTTGACCATCATGTAGAAGATGCAGATGAGGATGGATTCAAGAAGAGGTTCACCAGCTGACAGATGATGGAAATGATTGAGGCTTCAGGAATTCCTTCATAATAATTGCGTACATACTTCATATCCGTTGTAAGGGACATGGGAAGCACCCATGCATGCGCGGTCACAATGGCGGTGATGATTGTTCGCGCTTGTAAGATTGTTTTTGTAATATGCGTTTTTTGTTCTCTCGTCGCCGTGCGCTCAAAAAAAGGGGGCTCCGTGGTGGAGCCCCCGTGGGTTGGGTGGCGGGAGATGGGTGATTGTGTGCTATAGCGAGCTTGTTAGCTCTTAGCTGCCCTCAATCACGCCGAACTCGGAGATGGCGGCGGAGTCGCCACCGCTGTGTCCATTGAGGACGATGAGGCGGATGTAGCTCGCCTTGACTGGCGCGGCAAAGAGGATTTGCTGCACGCTCTCGTTGTTGGCGAGGCTGCCCTTGGCGACGGGCTGTCCCCATGTCTTGCCGTCGGTGCTCACGTAGACTTCGTAGTCCTTGACGCGCGCTTCGGCGACGGGGGCGGACTTCAGCGTGATGCCCTTGAGATCGTAGCTATCGCCGAGGGCGAATTGCAGCTCGTGGGGGTAGCTCGCGAGGGTAACGCCCTTCATGGTGTGCCAGTAGGTCGCGGGGTTGCCATCGAGGATGTTGCGAGCCTCACCTGTGCCGGGGAGCTCAGAGCCGACGTAGCTTACTGTCATGAAGGCACGTGCGGGGTACTTGCCCACGACGCGCTTGACGAGGGGCTTGAGCTCTGCCATGGAGGTGAAGCGTACGCCGTCTTTCAGCGGGGCGGTGGGTACCATCTTGATGTAGCGCGCGGTGAGGGGCTGGGCGAAGGTGGCGATGACATCTCTGTCGGCGCTATCAATGCTCAGCGTGGCCACGGGCTTGCTCTCCCACTTGTCGGGGCTCATGGAGACGTAGAGGTCAACGCTCTTGGGGCGTGACTCGGTCTGTCCCTGACGGGGGGTGAGCGCGATGCCTTCCAGCTCGGAGTCCACGCCGAGGTCGACGATGACGTGATGGGGGAAGGTGGGCATGCCGCCTGTGTACTGGGAGTGCCAGATGGTGCTCTTGTTGCCGTCGATGAGGTTGTTGACATCTTCGCCGCCGCCGGCATTGCTGCTTGCGGAGTGGATGCGTACGAGGTTGGCTGGCTGCCAGAGTGGCAGGCTCAGCTTGCTCTCATCCGAGGCGATGAAGCCTTCTTTGCTCGCCGTGGCACTGATGGTGCCGGCTTCGCGGGAGAGGAAGGGGCCTGTGTAGGTCTTCTTGCTGCCGTCGGGGAGGACAAGGGTGATGATCGCTCCCTCGGTGTTGCTCTTGGCGATGACGTAGCCCATGCTGTCGCGCTCCAGAGAGACGGGATTGGCGATGGGGTAGGTGCTGCGTGCGAGGTTCGCTGCCTGATCCACCGAATCAAGCGGACGGATGGAGAAGCTGAAGCTCGTGGGGGTGGAGAGCGGGATATCGCGTGCGATGGGGCGAGGCCCGCAGGAGGCACCGCCGAGTCCCAGTGTCAGCGTGTCGAGGCTAAGGATAGTCGCCTCAGCAGGCACGAGCTCGTGGGGGTGGGCGGCCTCGGTGATGGCCTGAGGCGTGTAGGGGAGGGCGGAGAAGTTGAAGGTCTCTCCCTCGCCAGCGACGAAGAGGTAGCCATTGCCCTTGTCATTGGTCAGCGCGACCCAGCGGGTGTCGTTGCGGTTGCCCATTTCCATGGGTTTGGGGTAGTCTTCTACCATGCCCGCGACGGTCTGCTTGTAGATGCCTATAGGCGTGCCCGTCTTGCGGTCGGGGTAGTTCTCCCCAGGGCCGCGGCCGTACCAAGTGACTTGATCGAGCTTGGGATCGAGCGGCAGGATGTAGCCGAGCTTGGGCAGCACGTAGTTGCTGTGGCTGGGCGTGATATTCGCCTGCACGTTGAGCGTGCCATCGGGGAAGAGCGTGTAGATGAGCTGGCTGTCGAAGTGGAAGCCATCCTCGGGCATCTTGCCCTGATCGACGACCTTGCCCTTGCCGCTGAAGAGACCTGTGAG
>CAYJOV010000108.1:0-5709 GCA_964371905.1 uncultured Akkermansia sp.
CAGGGCGGCGGCTTCGGCGGCTCTCAGGGTGGTGGCTACAATGGCGGCGGTCAAGGTGGCGGCGGCTACAATGGTGGTGCGCAAGGTGGCGGCTACAACGGCGGTGGTCAAGGTGGCGGTGGCTACAATGGCGGTGCTCAGGGTGGCGGCTATCAGCAGCCTCCCTCACGTCCCGCGCCCAGCGCGCCTCTACCTGAGGAGGATGATGATATCCCGTTCTAAAGAGTCTTTAGATTTTATTTCAAGGCGGTCTCTCGGTAGGAGAGACCGCCTTTGTTGATGTTGTGCGCGGCGGGCTAGGGCTCTTGTGTTTGGAGATAGTCGATGACTTCTTGGCACTGGTCTAGACGTGCGAGCTGAAAAGGCGTATCTCCACCATGCTTCTGAGTTATGGAGGCTAATTGCTTCTTGTATCCGAGCGCGAGCTGGAGTGGCGTCTCCCCCCAGTGTGTCTCGGCATGGGGATCTAGGCCGAGCTCAAGGAGCGTCTCGATCATACTCAAGCTCGTGCCAAATGCAGCCCAATGGAGTGGGGTGTAGCCGTCCTTGTCGCAGTAGGTGATCTCAAATCCCCAGTCGACGAGTTGCTTGATTTGCGCGGTATTCCAGACAGTTCCATTGTTGCCCACGAGACGGCAGCCGTCCTCATCACTGGCGTTGATATCAACGCCGTGCGCGAGGAGCAAGGCGATCATGTCCAGATCACAGCCCGCCGCATGCAAGAGGCTGTAGTGCTGGTCGGGGGTAAGGGCGGCACCAGCCTCCACAAGGCGGCAAAAGTGATCCTTGCGATGGTCGCGCAGGGCGACTTCTAGGGGGCTGGGACCATCCTTCGGGTTCAGCTCGCCCCCCAGCGCGGCAAGCTGACTCATACGCTCAAGATCGCCCTGATGTACTGCCGCATTCATCACCTCCGCGGTGATGTCGGCATGCTGCGAGAGGAGATAGTCAGCTATCTCCCACTGCCCCATCGCCACGGCTGTGGATAGGGCAGTGCTGCTATACATCCCGCTCAGATTCACCTCCGCGCCAGCACGGATCAGGGATTGGACCTGCGCGAGATGCCCACGTCGAGCCGCCTGTATCAGGGGAGTAAGTTGATGCGCGACCAAGAGGTTTGCGCGAGCTCCGCGCTCAAGCAGGCTGTCGGTGATAGCCAGTCCGTAGGTGCAGGCGATGTAGAGAGGGCTGCGTCCATAGTGGTCTATCATGTCCATCTCTGCCCCCTGCGAGAGCAGCCAGTGAGCGAGGGATTCGCAGCGTGCGTCTAGGGCGATATGCAGGGTGCGGGCTCCGTATTTATCACAGCTCTCCAGTGAGGCTCCGCGGGCTAGGAGCAGCTCGACGAGCTCTTGGTGAGCGGCATGTGCCGCGATGTGCAGGGCGTTCCTACCATGTGCTCCAGCAGCACTGAGCGAGGCTCCCGCATCGAGCAGGAGGGTGACGATCTCGCGATCGCCGAGGCGTGCCGCGAGATGCAGAGCCGTGTTGCCTTCTTGGTTGCGTGCATGGAGGGGGACTCCGAGCTGGAGCAGCTCGCGCACACGCGCGGCGTCTCTCCTGAGCACGGCGAGATGCAGCAGGGTATTGCCGCCGCGATTGACGAGCCCCGCTCTCAGCGCGACGAGGATGAGCTCGCGCTGCTCGTCAGCGCGCCCCTGCTTGCCGAGGAGGCAGAGATGCTTACTGAGCTCAGGGAGGCGGATGACACCTGTCGAGGCTTCTAAGATGCTTTGAAAATTCATAACCCTTCAGCTTAGCAGAATAAACCCAGCCGTCAAGGATAAAAATACGCCATTATAGACGAGTTGTATTTCATCGCATACGTCTTGCATTCAGCACTCTGACCCTCTAGACTCACTTGAGGAAGGATTCAAAGCGCGCGCGTATCCCTTCGTTATCAAGCTCAGTGTCGATCGGAGCTTCTATCCATGCAATCGAGAGAAACAATAATTAGGGGGCTTCCCTTCCGTAGAAAAGAAGCCCCCCCTTTTTTAGCAATAACTGAGATTACTTAGAATCGCGCACGATACGCACGTGATTGAATACACGGCCTGCGTCTTCACCAGCAGGGCCATTCTTGTGCTTCGTATCAAAGCGAATGCCGCCTGCGCCATGCGAGTCTTCACCTTGACCATTGACGGCACGGCCAAAGGCTACATACCATGCGTAGAAGAAGCCTGAGCCCTTGCGGAAACGAGCCGATGTGCTCGACCAGAAGTAAGGGTAATCCTTCACGCCCTTCGCATTGATGAAATCAGAGCACTGGAAGATAGGATCTATGGCTGCTCCTTCCTTGGAAGGATCAGAGGAATTCGGCGCGCGATTGTAATCTACAATACTCTGTAGCTCCTTGACATTGGGCAAGCGCCAGTCACTGTGTCCAGCAAGTGTTGACTCCTCAGCATAGGCGAGGGCACTCGCCCAGTCCATACCCTTTTGGCTATCGACTTTCGCCCACATGAGGCCCGTAGCCTTGTCACTAATCGTGCCATCACCATTGTCTACAAACTTGTTGACACCGTAGGGAGTACCGCGCACGGCTCGCACCTGCTTGGCCGCGGGGTTGCGTCGGGCACCACCAGTGCGTGCACCTCCCTGTGGAGGACCACCTTCGCGCTGAGCAGAGCCACGTGGGGGTCTACCGCCTTGACCTCGTGCGCCACCTCGGCGGCTTTGCGCTTGGAACTCATCTTGACTGAGCTTGCCATCTCCATCTTTATCAAGAGTCTTAAATACTGGAGGAGTGCCACCACGGCTATCGCTGGGGCGAGCCGCTAGCAGAGCGCTAAACTCAGCCTCATTGATGAGCTTGTCCGCATCCTTATCATATCGCTCCAAGACCATGTCAAAGCTAGGAGGACCACCACCGCCGCGACGAGCTCCACCGCCTTGTGGCCCACCTGGTGGCCTGCCTCCAGCTTGCGGTCCGCCTTCTGGTCTGCCTGCGCCTTGCGGTGCGCCGACGTGATCACCCTGAGGGCCTGATGATTGAGGTCTTTCACCTCGGGGAGCGCCCTGCCCCTGACCGCCGCTGCGGCCTGCGGAGTATGTCTTGATATGACCTGTGGCGTGATTCACCCCAAAGGCACCGTTGTGACCTCCACGAGCGATGGAGCCAAGGTATTTGTTACTCGTCCAATATTGCTCATCTTTGCCGACACGCTCATTGTTGACGAGCTTGAAGAATGAGGAGTTCAAATAGGGCCAGCCTTCACTAAAATCACTGATGGAGAAGAGCTCCTTGGCCGAAGGAAGACGCCAGTCGCTGTGACCACCCAATTCTAGCTTGTTGCAGTAGTCTACTGCTTCTTGCCAACTGTAACCATCGGTGGGAGGCACAGCCTGCCACATGAGCCCCGTATTGAGGTCGGTGACCGTACCATCCCCATTATCGCGGAATGACATCGCTGCACCTTTTTGATATTGTGCATCTTGTCCGTAAAGCTTCTCCTTTTCAGTCGGAGCCGTGATTTCTTCACCATCTTCATTGTAATGCTTTACCTGCCCAGTAGCTACCTGAGGGTAGGCCAGCTTTGCCTCATTCGCAAAACTGGGAGAAAAGCAGAGACTGTGTAACACAATCGCTGACGAAATTTTCATGATAGTTTTCATATAGAATCTTTAGTGATTTATTAGCGCACTATTTAAGGGTACGAATAAATTTAAAAAAATCTACACATCCGAGAAAAAAAGAGCCAAAGTAATTATTTATTACTCTGGCAGGAGTTGATACAATGCTTCGCAAGATTCATACATAGAAATAGATACACCTCATTTTGCTAGGCGTAGTATTTCAAGGGGTAAATCTTCGCGATTGCAGATTGTATTATGTAGACTCAAGGCTGCCTCTTTGGGCACAGGCGGCTTGGGCGCAGCGTATGCCGTCGAGGGCTGCCGAGACGATACCGCCTGCGTAGCCCGCGCCCTCACCGCAGGGGTAGAGCCCCGCGAGGTCGGGATGCTGGAGGCTGCCTCCCTCGCGCGGGATGCGGAGAGGGGAGCTGGTGCGCGTCTCGCAGCCGATGAGCAGGGCTTTCTCCCCCGCAAAGCCGCGTATCTTGCGCTCAAAGTGCTGAAGACCTTCTTTCATACGACTCGTGATGCTCTCGGGTAGCAGGCTGTTGAGATCGTATGACTGGATACCGGGCTGGTAGCTGGTCGCTGGTAGGCTGCGCGAAAGACGGTTGGCGAGGAAGTCGCGGACGCGCTGCGCGGGGGCTTGGTTCTTACCGCCTCCCGCGCGTGCCGTGGCGCGCTCCAGCTCGACTTGGTAGGCGAGCCCTGCGAGCAGACCGTGCTGCTCGCGATGGTGGCGGTAGTCCTCGGGGTGGACGCTGACGACAAAGCCCGCATTCGCAAAGGCAGAGTCGCGCCCCGAGAGTGACATGCCATTCACCACCACTTGATCATTCGCCGTGGCGGCGGGGACGATGTGCCCACCGGGGCACATGCAAAAGGAATGCACGCCGCGCTCGCGTATCTTGGTCGCGAGCGTGTAGCGGGCTGCTCCGAGCTCGCGGGGACGCGTCTCGCCCGCGCGGAGGTGGTATTGCGCGGTGTCGATAAGGCTCTGAGGGTGCTCGATGCGCACGCCGACGGCAAAGGATTTTTCCTCAAGGCGCAACCCATTCTCATGCAGCATGCTGTAGACGTCGCGCGCGCTGTGTCCTGTCGCGAGGATGACGGCGGGAGCTTCGTAGCTGCGTCCGTCGGCGCAGAGGACGCCACGGAGGCGTGCACCGCCGCTCGCGGACTTGCTGATGATGAAGTCTGTGACGCGGGTGTGAAAGTGCACCTCACCGCCAGCGGCAAGGATGCTCTCGCGCATGGCTTTCACGACCGCAGGGAGCTTGTCCGAGCCTATGTGGGGGTGGGCATCGGTGAGGATGCGGGGATGAGCTCCATGGGCGACGAAGCACTCGTAGATGTCGCTGACCGGCCCGCGCTTCGTCGCGCGGGTGTAGAGCTTGCCATCGGAGAAGGTGCCAGCACCTCCCTCGCCAAAGCAGTAGTTGGACTCTTCGTTGAGCGGCGCGCCCTTGTGGGTGGGGTCAATGTCGCGTCGCCGCGTGGCGACGTCAGCTCCTCGCTCCAGCACGATGGGGCGCACGCCGCACTTGATGCATTCGAGCGCGGCAAAGAGTCCCGCAGGGCCGCTGCCTATGATGAGGAGGGTTCGGGCGTGAGGAGGAAGGGGGGGAGGATTCCAGCTAATGGGCGCGGCGGGAGGGAGCGGCTCGTCGATGGCGACGAGGAGGCGCAGCTGCTTGCAGATAGGGCGACGGCGTGCGTCGATGCTCTCCTTTTGCAGGCGTATGTCTTGGATGCGGCGTGGCGAGATTTCGAGCTTGTCCGCGAGAGCTTTGATCTGGGCATCGCGGCGGTGTGCCTTGTCCAGTGGCAGATTGATGTCGATGCTTTCGATCATGAGGAGGGGGAAGGGGGAGCTTAAGCTTCAATTTGGTGCGCCATGCTGTGAGCCGGCGAGGCACATTGGGTCTCGGCGACGATGACGGCGGGGATGCCCGCGACGGTCTTGTGCGAGGGCACGTCTTGGAGGACGACGGAGGAGGCGGCGACCTTCGCGCATTCTCCCACGGTGACGCGTCCGAGAACCTTCGCCCCCGCTCCGAGCAGAACGCCTGTGCGCACGATGGGATGGCGGGCATCGCCTTTTTCCTTGCCCGTGCCACCTAGGGTGACGGC
>CAYJOV010000108.1:5809-8416 GCA_964371905.1 uncultured Akkermansia sp.
AGCTCCTCGCGCTTCATGTCGCGGCGCGAGAGCTTGCGCGAGAGGCGTACCGCGATGCAGGAGGCAAATTCGCGACGGAGAAAAATGATGTCATCGAGCAGGGGGCGCAGGATGCGCTCCTCTGTGTAGATGAGCTGAGCCTCAGCTTGGAGGCATATCCAGAGAGGCTCGACGTGGTCGCCCGCTGGGGGCTGCATGTACTCGGTACGATACGGATGGCTCATAGAGGGGAGGCGGCTCTCATTTAAGCAAGGCGGTGTCTATCATCTCATCGAGCTTGTTGATGAGCTCATGGAGGGCATCGCGCGCGCTGGATGCTGCGAGATTGTCTAGTAGCTCACGTGCCTCGGCGTTGCCCCGCTTCGCATCTTGGGCGGAGGATTCGAGCGCGTGGCGGAAGGCCTCGCTCTTGCGCAGCTGCGCGAGCTCGATTTGCTCCTGCTGCTGAGCACAGCGGCGTATGTAGTCGGCGATGGCGGCATCGTCGGATTCCAACATGTAAAAGAAAGGAAGAGTAAGCTTGCCCTTGATGGCATCCGTACCCAGCGTCTTGCCTGCGGCCTCATCCTTGCCCGAGAGGTCGAGGATGTCGTCGTAGATCTGGTAGGAGATGCCCAGCAGCATGCCGATGCGCTCCAGCTGCTCGATCTGGGGCGAGGGGAGCTCTTGGAGCATGGCCGCGCCCTTGGTCGCGGCGGCAAAGAGGGTGGCGGTTTTTTTGCGTATGAGCTCGTAGTAGTCGCCGCGTGTCATCTCGGCATCCCAGATACGAGCACTCTGCTCAAGCTCGCCTTCGCAGAGCTCGCGCACGGTGAGTGCCATGTGGCGGCTGAACTCGCGATCGCCAATGTCTGAGCCCACGACCATGGCCTGAGCAAGGAGCAAGTCGCCGAGGAGCACGGCGCGATTATTCCCCCAGAGCTTGTTGGCCGTAGGGCGATCGCGGCGCGTGTCGGCCTTGTCGAGCACATCATCATGGACGAGGGAGGCGATGTGGGTCATCTCCAGCAGCGCGGCAAATCGTAGGTGATCGGGGCGTACCCCACCTGTCGCGTGCGCCGTGAGTAGGACGAGACCGGGGCGCAGCATCTTGCCTTGGGCTTGACAGATCTCTTGGGCGTAAGAGCGTACGGAGTCGTCGAGCTCATTGATGGTCGCGTCAATAATGTCGCGAACCTGCTGCAATTCCTTTTTGATGAGGTTGCGTTGCTCTCGGTGGTGGCGCAGTTTGCTGAAGGAAAATAGGCTCATTGCAAGAAAGATTCCCTCATGGGAGGAAAGTGTGCAGCATAGCAGAAGGGGGCATGAATAGCAATACTTTTATCAGACAACTACAGGGCTTTCTCGGGGGTGTGCGTCAACTCGGTAATCAGCTCAGCAATCGGCGCATCTCGGCAAGGCTGGTGCAGCGGCGTAGGTGGTATTCTTTGCTGCTGTCGTCGAGATTGGGGTAGATGGAGCTGAGGTATTTTTTGACGCGATTGCAGTGCCCACGCTCGCTGTAGTTGTCGAGGATGCGTCCTGTCTCCTCGATGAGCAATTGATAGTAAGCGATCATCTCCGATTGTGTGGGGGCGGAAGCACCGCGCAGCTCGCGGAAGAGGTAGGGATTGCGCACGATGCCGCGTCCTATCATGAGGCCGGTGGCGCGGGTCTCTTGCTGCCAGCTCTCGGCGTCGCTCGTGCTGAGGATGTCGCCATTGCCCATCACGTGGCAGGGGTGCTCCCACTGGGTGGCTTCGTGGACGGCTTGGGTGACGTAGCCGCGCTGGGGGCTGCCGCTGTAGAGCTGCTGGCGTGTGCGAGCGTGGATGATGAGCTGGTCGGGGCATGCGGCGCGGAGCTCATCGAGGATGGCGGGGAATTCCTGCTCGGCGTCTGCCCAGCCGAGGCGGCATTTGATGCTGAACATGCCCTCGGGCAGAGCCTCGCGCATGGCGGTGGTGATGCGGCGCAGCAGCGGGAGCTCGCGCAGGAGGCCCGCGCCCGCGTGATGGCGGTTCACAAAGGCGGAGGGGCAGCCCGCATTCAGATTGATCCCCGCGATGGGGTAGCGGCGCAGCATGGCGATGTCGCGCACGATGGCGGCGGGATCGTTGCCTGCGATTTGCGCCCAGATGGGCACATGGCTAGGATTCTCGACGATGCAGCGGAGGTTTTGCTCGACAAAGGCGCAGCTCGTGGGCGTGCTGCGAAAGTAGGCGGTGACGAAGAAGTCAGGTAGGGAGTCTAGCTGATGGAGGACGCGCATGAAGGCGAGGTCGGTCACATCTTGCATGGGGGCGAGGGCGTAGATCATGGCTTGATTGTCAAAAGGTAGGCAAAACGGTTAGCAAAAAAGCCTGCGCTTGCGCGCAGGCTTTGAATATAATACAAAAACAAGAAAGGAAAGTTTTTATGCTCCGAGTTGGAAGCGGAAGAAGCCAGCGATCTTGATGCTGTCACCGAGGCCCTTGCTGACAGCAGCAGTGAGCTTTTCGACGGATTGGCTGGGATCTTTGACGAAGTCCTGATTGAGCAGGCAGCTCTGCTTGTAGAGGGCATTGAGCTTGCCAGGGAGGATCTTGTCGAGAAGGGCTTCGGGCTTGCCTTCAGCGATGAGCTGAG
>CAYJOV010000109.1:0-8324 GCA_964371905.1 uncultured Akkermansia sp.
CGCATCGCTGAGGTAAAGTGCATCTATGAGCGCGCTCATACGGCGGCGCACCAGCTTGATGACGCAAAGAAAGCTAGAGAAGGGTATGCAGATTTTCTCATGGATTATGCCCGCTTTCTGCGCAAGTACGCCCTTTACGACGAAGCACTAGCACTACATCTCCAGCTCATTCAGCATTGCGAGAGCGTTTATGGGAAGCACCACTCCGAGACAGCGGCAGCCTACAACGATATAGGGGAGCTCTACAATGCGCAAAGCAAGTACTCACAAGCCCTGATTTACCATTCGAAGGCCTTGGCTGTACGAGAAAAGGCACTTGGGGAGGACTGCTGTGATACTGCTGATTCCTACAATAATATAGGCTTGGTCTATTGCTCTCTGGGCGACTACGGGCGTGCCCTTGAGTACCATGAGAAGGCCCTAGCAATACGTCAACGTATACTCGGTGAGGAGCATTCTGATACGGCAGACTCTTATAATAATATTGGATTGATTTATGATTTTCAAGGTGATAGTACACGCGCCTTGGAGTACTATATGAAGGGGCTTGTCATTGAGGAGCGTGTAGACGGTGTCGAGCATCCCTCTACCGCCATATCCTACAACAATGTCGGCTTCGTATACCAAGATTTAGGAGATTACTCACTCGCCTTGGAGTACTACTTTAAGGCACTGGCAGCAAAAGAAAAAGTGTACGGTGAGAATCATCCCTCCACCGCAACCTCTTATGATAATATAGGCTGTGTCTACGACTCGCTAGGTGATACGGAGCGAGCCTTGGATTATTACTTGAAGGCCTTGGCTACACGTGAGAATATACTAGGAGCTGAGCATCCTGATACAGCCTCATCCTACAACAATATAGGCTTAGCCTACTACTCTCAAGGCGACTGCGAGCAGGCTTTAGAATACTATGATAAGGCGGTGTCTATTTTTGAAAAAATACTGGGCAGCAATCATCCAACAACGCAGATCGCCTACGATAATATCGCGCTAGCAAAGCAAGAGTGAGCAGATAGCGTCGCGCCACTCAGTCACCCGCGCATTGAGATTGCTGATCGCTTTATTGTAGATTTTTACAATGGGAGAGTTGCAAAGCGTCTATTTTGTGATAGAATACACCTGATCGGTGTTCCTTGATTTGGGTTTGATAGGAGAATGGAGAGATAAAGCCGTTGAGTTTTTCTCCTGTTCTGCTCGTGATGCCCTATTGGAGAGAATTTCTCAGCACCGTGCACCCAAGCAGTACTGGCATGATTTCATGACAGTTCATTCTAGAGTAGAGACGCGGGTATTCTCTCAATCGTTCACGTGTTCATGAGCATCTTTAATATTTTTTTCAAATCGGTGTGGAGAAAAGTTCTTTCTTTCACCATAGCCCTGATCGCTCTGATGTGGGGGGGATACCATGTTGCTACCTCTCTCGCGTCTACAGCAGATCCGCGAGTGATGCTTTTGGATGAGCTGCAGCGTGAGGATCCATCTGCTCATGAGAAGATGCAAATTTTAGCCCAAAAGTATGGAGACGATGCGATCAAGCTGGTGAGTGAATACTATACACAACGATTCGAGCAATCTGCTATGGATATGCTCTCTCAAGATCTTGAGAGCTCAAAGGCCGAGAAGATGGTTACTCTCTCTGCTCTCTATATCCAAGGGCAAGGATACATGAGCGATGAGGTGAAGGAGATCTACTCACTCATAGCGATTCAATTTTACAAATCTGATCAATCCGCTGAAGAGCAAGGGATATGTGTCTCCCTGATTGACCTGATGCAGCAATATGCGAGCAGAAGCCAAGAAGATCAATCTTGGAAAGATTTGTACACGCAGCCCTTCTCTATTGCCGTGTATATCACGCTGCATACTCAGCAATCAGAGGACGCTCAGCATCTGTGGGATTATTATTGCGAGAATGTTTCATGGCTAGGGGAGGCTTTGACCTTGCTGGGCTTTTTCGATATTCGCGGAGATGAGACTCCCTCTGAGGCCGCTGCTGGGGAGATGGATTCTGTGACAAACTATATCAGGCTGTGTCGCCGCTATCCCGCCATGGCGGAGTACTCCAACGATATTGTGGAGCAGTGGAATCATCATTCTGAGCACAAGGATACACAGGACGACAGCCCATGGCTGCCCGATGTAGATTGCGCTATTACCATTCCTGCTATATACTCACTGTTTGATAGTCAGGGTGATATTCTCACGGAGCTGCATGAGAGATCAACAGCTCCTATTTCTGAATGCGTCGATATTCTCCTTGCGAATAATGGGGTGTTCCAGCAGGCTCGCGATAAGGGAACGCTCAATGCACTCATGGATAGCCTCGTAAAGCTTTATCGAGAGGATAAAGAGGTGTGGAGTATTATCTGCATGGAGCCAAACTCACTATTAGTCTACCGCGATCATCCAGAGAAGGCTAAAAATATTTTACACACCTACCAGGCCGAGGCTGTCTCCGATCTTATTGTGCGAGCTGCAATGGATCCCCTCGGAAAGCTAAACTCTGATGCTGTGCGAAATGGTGTCGAGGCTGTATCGCGATACAAAGCTTTAGCTATTTATGTACTGCGCAAGTATGGAGGAGATCATCGCTTTCATACAATGCTGAGCCATGATTTTCGCTCTGTTCTGTATCTTCATATGAAAGGTGAGCAGGGCTTTTCCCATCTGACGAGTGACAAGGCAAATGGATACCTCAACGAGTATCTCGATCGTAACGGTGATCCTAGATCGCCTGATTGGTACGAAAATGTCCCTCTCATTGGAACGCAGTTAAAGTGCCTCTATGACCTCAAAATGGGATACCCCGTTTCATTCTCCGAGCTCAGCTGGGCTGTATTAGACACGATAGAGATCGTCAGCACAGTCGCCTCCTTGGGCTCAGCTACGGTGATCACCACAGGGGTGAAGACGAGCATCAAGCAGACGGTGAAGGAGAGTATGCAAGTGAGTGTACGTCGTACCATAAAAGGTAGTAGCCGAGACAAGGTGATCACGGCGATAGAAGAGGCCAAGGGCTTCTCAGGCCGCTCAAGGTATCTGCATGGTAGAATATCTGCCCATGAAAGCGAAGGCGTCGCACTCTCGTTTAACAAAATAAAAATCACCTTGAGCGAGGCAGTCACAAGCTACGCGCAAAGCTCGATGGGGAGTAATAAGGGAGGGGCAATCAGCTCCGCTTTAATAAGAAAGCCTAAGAAAACCAGTCATAAAGTCAGGACAGCGGCTCGAGCTATCTTTGCTTTATCGGTGCTGCATTCGTCAAAAGCTCGATCGAAGCAACAAGCATCGATCATCAACGTCAATGAGCTCATCTGCGCAAAGCATATAGGCATTCAGGCAGTGTATAAGGATATGATGTCTAGTGATCATGCTGAAAGTTCTCCTATCTTTTTTCCTCTGTTAGCTTTGGGGGCATTTTTAATATTAGCGTTTTTGCTTTGTCTTTTTATTGCATTATCGAGGCAAGGTGATGGGACGCTGAAAGTCAATAAGTGATATTATTTAATAGAAAAAAAGAGAATGAATATTTGTTTTTTAGGAGACACGCAGGTAGGTAAAACGACTTTTTTTGCGGCGCTCCATCGTACGAAATCTTCAACGAGGCGTTTTGTCGCACGCTTCGAAGATGAACATAGAACGGGTTATTTTTTAGACGAGCTTGCCGTTGCGATAGAGGATGGACGGGCTGCGGCAGCAACCTCGACTACATCTTTTTTGCAGGGGCGCCTAGAAAGGGACTGTGATCTGTCAATTGATATTGTGTTTTGCGATATACCAGGTGAGCATTTCCAGAGCGGGTATAGCAAGGCCGACGAGAGAGGGATAGAGTCGATGCGAGATTTTATCAATACCTGCTCTTATTTCTACTTTTTCATCGATCTTGAGAGTGTTGAAAATGATCGAAAACGAGGGACGCGTACGGTATATAATCCCATTAAAACCTTGTTTGCTGATTATTACAAAAATAATACTCATGCTCCCTCACTGTGCATCGCGCTAACAAAGGTAGATAAATATAAAAAATATCAGGGTGATTCAGGTGTAGAAAATTTTAAGACCCAGATTAGTGAATATTATCAAGAAGATATGGACTTCATTCGGAGGAATACATCAGAGTTGACTATTACGTGTATTAGCTCTTATTGTGATGATGACAATAAAACGCTAGGAATCAGTGAGGATCGCTTTGATGCCTTGTTTGACCCTCTTGTTGTTGTCGAGAATAGGATCAATGCCGACTTGAATAGAAAAAGGCGAATCAAGATCTTCTGGTATGCGATGTCTTTACTCTTGCTCACAATGATTTTGATTATTGCAGGTTTCGTCCTGTACGAGTGTGAGCGAGATCGAGTGCATCGCTCAGGTGCTTCTCTCACGGGATGGGGTGAGAATTATAATAATCAGAAAATATATGTTCATAATCAAATAAAGCAATTGAAATCAATCCAGATTAATGACGAGAATCTCGAAAGGACAAAGAAACAATATGACGATCTCGCAAAGAGGTGGCACCAATTTGACGTACATATTCAGAACGAGTGGAGATCTGTGATCAAGCCTTATCAGGAGAGCCTTTCGCGGCGTATCAAAGACTTGATTCAAGATCTCAGAGCCCACCCCAACCAATCCAAATGGGATCTCTATGACAGCCTGTGCTTACTCTATACTCATAATATTCATTCAAAATTACCACCAGAGCTGATTTTGGACAGATACGCCATATTGATGAAAGGTCGTATAGATGGGATTTTAAAGATACTCTACAGAGGTACTCCGCGTGTCTATGTGCAGTCACGAGTGGGGGCACTACGTGATTTTGTTGCTCTGAAGCCTGAATCACGCCCCTCCGTTTTTTCTCGCGATCAGCTATCTGAGCTCCACAGAGCACTTGAGCTAGCAGAGCAACTGTGCGTGAAAAGAAAGTATAGCGTTGTTGTTCACTCTAGAAAACTCAGCAATCAACGTGATCTATTCTATAAGCTACAAGTAGGCCCAGATGACGCCCCGTCGGCGGAAATAAGAACTAAGGTATACGAGAACACTTATGGCGCCACCACAGACTCTCTGAACTTTATGTGGAATATTGATCAACGTCTCAAGGTCACGCTCATGACAGATGGCATGATGGGGGAAAAGGTAGCTGCTGATATTTGGAGGGATTCAAATGATGAGGATATAGCGCTTTCACTCTTTACTGAAAAAGATTGGATGAAAAATAGCTATGCCTTTAACAATGCTTTTGCTAGCAATGTCGAGTTCCATTTCCGATTGCGGGATAGTAAGGGGGTGGACGTGTCTCCCAAGGATATTGAATTGGTGAAAAAATATATTCTGACAAATCAATTTTGGAATGAGCTTCTAAAAAAACTCTCCTCATCGTGATACAAATAGAGCTGCCGTGTGAACTGTACGGGAAATCCTCTGCTGATCTAGCAAGAGGATTTCACGTAATCTGCTGCTCGAGTCAATTGAAAAAATGGGAAGGTGATATTTCAAAAATTTTTGACTTTCAATGGCTATCAGACGCCAGCTATGCGCATCACACCTATCCGCAAGTGTGGTATTTTCTACCTCTTACTCCCAATCTTGGTTTGTTGGCATTATTCGAAGATGCAGGGAGTGATCCTCGACCTCATGTGATGCGTCGTGTCGTCGCTTTGTGTGAGCGCGCGAAAAGCCATGATTTGCTCACTGCCCTGAAAGCGGGAAATGTGCCTCGCTACACAATTGATCAAGGACGAGCAGTATGGGCATTAGAGATACAAAGGGCAAAGCCTGATACTGTTTTTCCTTGGAGTCAATGCTATCTACAACTGGGAGACGAATCTTGCTACAGATTGAAAATTAATGGCTATAATCAGAATCAATATATAACATCAGCTCCTAAAAAGCTAGACCTCAAGCCCTACATAACACATGCAGCGTTCTTTCTACTCGGTGCAATTATGCTTGCATGTGGTATGAGTATTTTTGATGATGATCAGCAGGAGAGTCGTCAGGGTGCGTTTTCGGAATCCTCTTCTCGTACTAGCTTACAGCAGCAATACAACTCATTAATACACGATGCAGAAGAATTATTGAGCGCACACAAGCAGCAAGAAGAGAAGCAAGCTAGATTGAGCGAGAGACTCCATGCATTTTATCAATACTCTGGTCATCATTTATCATTAGCACAGAGGGAGCAATTAGAGCAATTCATCACTCTCTTTGAGACGCTGTCGGCTGATCGCTGTAGGGGAAATTGATGTTTGAGCGTGCGGGGTAGGGGGCGATGTTTTGACCGTAGGAAGATCGAGTCGAGCCGTGGTGCGTCTTGGTGATGCTGTAATATCCCCTTTACCTTTCTTGTTATTCTGCTATAATTGCACCTCGTATGAAAGTGGCTTTTCTTCTCTTGTTTTTGTCAACTCAGCTCCCTTTGTCAGCACTTGATTATAATAAGCTCCACAAGGGGCTTACGCGCGAGCAAGCGGTGAAGGTGACTCCTCGCGATTACCGCTACATGGTGCTCAGTGATCAAACGGTGCGCCGTATCTGGTCTGAGGACGGGCAGGAATACGCGCTGGATTTCGACCCCAAGAATGGGAAGCTACTCTGTGCTCGCATCCGCTATGCTGAGCCAGTAGATCAGAAGACCGCAACGCGCGATATGCAGAAAATCGGTCGGACGCATGCTTCTAATTGGAAGCGCGGCGAGGCTAAGAAAATGCGCCACATCGGATTCACCAGAGCTCACTACATCAAGCTCGATGATAACACCTTCTTCTTTGCCAAGCAGAACAGATCGGGAAAAGTGACCGCCCTCTACTTCTTCACCTCCACACCCAAGAGTGACCGTTACGCCCTCAAGGAGGGGACAAGCAGCGTACATCAGACCGCTCTGGGCTCAAGCGACGGCAGTGCAGCAAATCGCATCGCCCAGCTCCAACGCGAGGAGGAACAGCTCCGAGCTCAAGCTGACGGCGGAGCTATCGCTGCGACGAATACCACCCCTACTCCGGCAAAGCCATCTGGCACATTCCGCCCCACTGCGACCAGTAAGGATACCGCTATCGCCGATCAGCTGATGAATCCTGAGCAGCAAGGACGCGGCATCAATATGACGATGCTCCTCGCGCTCCTTGGCGGAGGATTCGTCATCGCACTGCTCTTTATGTTCTGCTTCTCGGGTGGAAGCAAGCGCAAACGCTAGGAGCACTCTCAACGCAATCATCACGACTAGAACGCCTTCGAGTCGTGATAATGGAAAGGGTCGCCGGATTACAAGCTAAATATGGTAGAGCTCGGTGACCTTGTTGTAACGCTCAACCGCAGCGATGAATTCAGCAGAGGTGGGCTTGCCTTTGAAAAAATCAACAACCAGGGCGCGAAGCTTGCTTGCGGCGCGCCCCATTTTTTGTTTGTAAACCTTCGCCTCGGTGCTTCGGTCGAAGGCTATCATGTCTTTTTGATGTTTTTCACGATCAAGGCTGGAGTTTTCTTTTTCGCTAAGCAATACGCTGAGCTGCTCTGTCAAAAGTCTGTATTGTCGCGTCAACTCGTCCATTTTTTTGACAGCCTCAGCTTCACTGATCTCACCAGATTGGTAGAGCTCGCAGACCTCTCCGGCCTCGATAATATTCTTGCAACGATCCACGCTCAAGTCAACAGGACACTCCTTACAGGAGGTCAGGATGAGCGCGGGGATACTCATGAAAAATAGGGGTGTAAGATTTGTTTTCATAGAATACCTGTTTATCATATATAATGGTAGCCTGCAAGAACTTATCACTAACAAAACCAGCCTCTTACATCTAATAATTTAAATGCCTTGACTTCCTGTAACAAGTTACGTATAATCTCGCGTGCATGTCTACGAGCACCGAGTTCAAACGCAACTTTTCCATTATTGCCCACATTGACCACGGCAAAACAACCCTTTCTGATCGACTCCTAGAGTTCACTCAGACTATCAGCGAGCGCGAAAAGCAAGACCAGCTCCTCGATGCTATGGATCTGGAGCGCGAAAAGGGTATTACCATTAAGTCCCACCCCGTCACCATGCGCTACAAGGCGAAGAATGGTCAAATCTACGAGCTCAACCTCCTCGACACCCCAGGGCACGTGGACTTCTCCTACGAGGTCTCCCGCTCGCTCGCCGCCTGTGACGGAGCTCTGCTCATCGTCGATGCCGCCCAAGGTGTCGAGGCTCAGACGCTGGCGAATATGCATCTCGCGCTCGATCAAGGTCTCACGATCATCCCTGTGATCAACAAGATAGACCTCCCCAGCACCAATCTCCGCCGTGTCGACGACCAGGTCGAAGACGGGCTCTGCAT
>CAYJOV010000110.1:0-7821 GCA_964371905.1 uncultured Akkermansia sp.
CGTCTTTGAAGAGGAAGGCGAGCGGCTCGATGACCTTGCCCTGCTCTTGGAGCTCGAGCACGCGCTCGACGCGGTTGTGGTGCGTCTTGATGACGGAGGCCTTGCTCTTGGCATTGGAGGCACTCTCGATGACATCGGGGTAGAGTGTGCCCTGTGCGAGCATCTCGGCATCACCGACGGCATCCCAGAAGACATCGAGGAAGAGATTACCAATGATACGGCGTTTCTTCTCAGGGTCGCCCTCTGTGGCGAGTGCGGTGAGAAAGCGCTCTGAGGCGTCGACGGTCTCGATCGCTATGCCCATGGCCTTGAAGTTGCGCTGGACTTCGCCAGCCTCGTCTTTGCGCAGTAGTCCATTGTCGACGAAGATGCAGCGTACGTTGACACCTGCTTCCTTGAGGAGGACGGCGAGCACGGTGCTGTCGACACCACCGGAGACGCCGCAGACGACCTGCTTGTCGCCTACCTTGGCGCGTATGTCGGCGATGAGCTCATTCTTGAAGTCGCCGATGTCGAAGGCGGCGAGCTCAGGCGCGAGGCTCAAGAAGTTGCGCAGAATGGTACGCCCCTCGTGAGAGTGCGTGACCTCGGGGTGGAATTGGATGCCGTACATGCTGTCACTCCATTGCAGCGAGACGGGGACGCCGTCTGTGTTGCGGGCGATGACTTGGCAGTCGGCGGAGAGCACATCAACGGTGTCGGAGTGGCTCATCCAGACTTGGGAGCGTGGCGACATGCCCGCGTAGAGTCCTGCGGCGCAGTCTTCGGGGAGGAGGTCGGCTGGACCGTATTCGCGCTTGTTGCTGGACTTTACCGTGCCTCCATGCTTGATGTTGAGCAGCTGCATGCCGTAGCAGACGCCGAGGACGGGGACGTTAAAGGACTTGAGCCATTCAAAGTCTATATCGGGTGCGTCCTCGTCAGCGGTGCTGCGAGGCCCGCCCGAGAGGATGATGGCACCAGGTTGGTCGATCTCGGCGAGATCTTCGAGTGCGTAGAGCTTGGCAAGATAGCCAATCTCACGTACACGCCTGACGATGAGCTGGGTGTACTGTGAGCCATAGTCGATGACGGCAACGATGTTCTTGGGGGTCATAATCTGGGTGTGAGTATAGCAAGTATTGCTAGCACTGACAAGCCCTGATAAAGGGGGGCGGGTAAGGAAGCTTCAATTAATCTCTCTGATGGAGGAGGCTCTGCTTGACAAGAGTGATGTGTCGGATACAATGCGGGTATGCGCGTTAGTATCATAGGCTGTGGGAATATGGGGGCGGCTCTTGCAGAGGGCATTGCTCGCGGGGAGAGAGAGGTGGCTATCACCTTGAGTAATAGATCCGCACAGAAGGCGGATGATCTCGCCGCACGACTCACGCCCTATGGGCATGAGACGTGCGTCATAGACGATGTGCATGATGCTCTCTGTGAGGTCGATGTCGTGATTCTTGCCGTGAAGCCATGGGATATCTTGCCGCTGCTGCGCGAGCTCAGTCCTTCGCTTCAGACTCAGGATCAGTCTACACTCGTGATTTCACTGGCGGCGGGAGTCGCCCTAGAGGAGATGCAGGCTTGTTTGCCTACCGAGTCCCCGTGCCGTCTGCTGCGAGCCATGCCCAATACGCCTGTGAGCGTGGGTGAGGGGGTGACGGCTCTGCTGCGCGGTGAGGGAGTGGATGAGGTGCAGATGCAGCTATGTCGTGATTTGCTTGCGCCGACGGGGCTTGTGATCGAGCTGGAGCGTGAGGAGCAGATACATGGACTCATCGCGCTGGCGGGGAGCTCGCCTGCGTATTTCTTTGAGCTGATGGATGCGATGGCGCGCGTAGGCGAGCAGATGGGCATCCCTCGCGAGATTTCCTTGCAGATGGCGAGTCAGAGCATGCGCGGTGCCGCTGCCTTGCAGCTGAGCTCGGGGACTGATCCCAAGGCTCTGCGTAATGCGGTGACCTCTCCTCAGGGGACGACGCTCGCCGCGCTGCGTCGTCTGCAAGCCCGCGGGGTGAAGGAGGCGTGGGAGGATGTGTTGCGCGCGGCGCATGATCGTTCGCGTGAGATGGAGCAGGAGGCGCGCGCGTAGGAATTTCTA
Source organism: uncultured Akkermansia sp. (assembly GCA_964371905.1). Lineage (GTDB taxonomy): Bacteria > Verrucomicrobiota > Verrucomicrobiia > Verrucomicrobiales > Akkermansiaceae > Akkermansia. The sequence continues at coordinate 2,084 of CAYJOV010000110.1, forward strand.
AACAATACAATAAGTTTATGATTGAGATATTTGGTTTTCAGTTTCAGATCTTTGATCAAGAGATCTTGAGTCAGGCACTGCGAGATACTCAGATGTGGGAGCAGCATCTGCTCTTTTTTGTGTGTACGATTTTAGCGACGATTGTCGGCTCGCTCGCAGGGGCTACGGCCTCGACGCGTGTGCGCATGGATATGTTTGGCGTGATTTGCTGTGGTACGATTGCGGCTCTCGGTGGGGGGACTCTGCGCGATATCATGCTGAGCGGGCATATCAATATGGAGGGGGATTTGATTCGTGTCTACTGGACGACACCATCAGGGGCGATCTATCTCTATTTTGCCGTTCTTACTTCATTTGCTGTCTTTGTTTTATCGCGATTTTATCACTTTCCCGTCGGGACGATACGTGTGGCGGATGCCCTCGCGCTGGCCTTTTTTACCATCATCGGGGTCTCCAAGGCTCAGCTAGCGGGCGCGGATGCGCTGGTGTGTATGTTTATGGGGACATGCACGGGGGTCGCGGGCGGTGCGCTGCGCGATGTCCTCACGGGCAATGTACCTTATGTCTTCCGTCCCGGTGAATTGTACGCCACGCCGGCGGTGTGTGGGTGTATAGCCTATATGGGTATGCAGCTCATGGAGTTCCCTCATTGGATTTGTTACTTTGGCTCTATCTTTCTGATCTTTGCGTTCCGCATGTTCGCGGTGTATTGGAACTGGCAGCTGCCTACCTATAGGCCGCTCTTTGAGCGTGCCCCAGTGGAGGAGGCCGAGAGGGCGCGTAGCGTAGGCAAAGAAGCCGAGCCTTGAGAAGGTGTGAAGCTTCTTTGTCATGTAGATTTGACAGCAGCTTCGTGCTTGATTATACTATGCCTATGTTGAAATCCTCCCCCCTGTTGAGCTCTGTCTTGACCTCTCTTGTATGCTCTCTCCAGCTCGTGGCAGATACGCCTGTAGCGGAGAGTCTCGCAAAGATGTCTTTTTTTAATGCGCAGCCTTCGACTCGCGCGGATTATTACATCGTCTTGCGCTCAGCGAGTTGGTGCTCGCCCTGCCGCAAGGGGATGCCTCTCTATGCGAAGCTCTACCGTGATATGAAGGCGAGCGGCAAGGTGGAGCTTATTTTTTGGAGTGCGGATAAGGATCAAGCCGCGGCTCAGGCCTTTGCCGATGCGTATCGCGCTGCTTTTCCTACGACGATGGATGCCTTGCCTATGGGGCATGTGCGCACGGGGGGGATGATTCCTCGTGCTTATGTCTTGGACAAGCAGGGGATGCTTCTCTACCAAGGTGACGGAGATGTGATTAAGAATTGGCGCTACGCGACGCTGGATTACGAAAAAAACAAGATCGCCATCAAGGCGCACATGAAGAGTCTTGAGCCGAGCTGATCTTTTCTCTCCCTTCATAGCACATTGAATTCTCGAGTACTTCTTTTTGTTGGATGAAAATAATATGTTTCATCCAACAAAAAAGAAGTCTAGATATTTAGAAGTAGTTTTCAGTGCTATTTGTTGCAATTTGTCGCATGAACTACTGATATGGTAATAAAGCTCAGGGCTTGCTCTCTCGCTTGGGATGAACTAGGGCGGGGGCGTTGATTCTTTCTTTTTTCCTAGAGGGGCTGGGAGGAAATCAAAGAGGGCGAACTCGTCCTCAGGTGCGGCTTTGGCCGCGGATTTCACGCTGGTATTCTTTTCTTCTGTGAGCATGGCGAGGCGTGTGTCCTCGACCATGGCTTTGAATTTCTCGGCCTGTGAGATCTCGCCGCTGCTGTCTCGAAAGAGGGAGGCGAGCCAATCGCGTTTTTCGCTGATGGATAGATGTTTATTTTTCATTGGGGACGGGATCGAGGCACGAGATAGGGTAGGGCTCGTGACTCGGGGACCGCGTGGTTGCTGGGCTTATTCATGCTGGAAGGGGATGAAGGAGAGAAGGGTGCGGATGTGGCTCTCTCCGAGCGAGCTGAGGTGATAGTGGCTGTATTTCTTCCCCTTGACGCGCTTGATATACTCGAGCTTCTCAAGGCGTAGGAGAGCAGCTTGGCACTGCGTGGAGTGGATACCGAGGCGCAGGGCGATGTCGCGGCAGAGTAGTTCACCGCCGGCGATGGTGAGCATCACGCGTTCATCGAGGGGAGCGAGCTTACTTTTATCGAGGCGTTGGAGGAGCTGATTGGCAAAGTCGATGGCTTTCATACGTGGTGATGTAGGGGGGGATTAAAAGTCGGTAGGGTCGTCTCCCTTGCGGGATTTCCACATGCGGGAGAGGGGGGGGGGATCATTGGGGTGGGGCTGGCCGGCGTTGAAGTGCGCAGCACCCGGTAGCGAGATGCGGCTGTATTCCTCGGCGAGGCTTTGCTTGAGCGTGCTGCTGCTCGTCAGAGCCGTACACATCTTGTAGGCGAGTCGGGTGGCGAGCGCATCGATGAAAAGCGGCTCAAAGAGGCTGGTGTCTTCGCAGTCGATGATGTAGAGCAGCTTGATAGGGCTGTGGCGGGTGTAGATGCTGCGCCCTCGTAGAATCCAGCTGCTCTGATTCACACTGAGCACGCGCAGACAGTCGACGGGTAGGGCATGCGAGAGGTGCTGCTCCTGATTGTCGGCGGATTGATTGGGCAGCTGCGAGCTCTCTATCTCAAGTACCTGCTGGGCAAAGCTCCAGCGGTGAGCGCAGAGGATCTCGCGGCGTGTGGGGTGGTAGTGGAGGTAGCATTGGCGTGCTGCTGGGCTACCGTTGGCGTCGATATCGGGGATGGGGGATTCCCCCAGCTTGGATAGGGCCAGATTGCAAATATCTAGTGCGTTGATCGAGGTCATAGAATAAATGGTTAATAAACAGAAATGATTTCCTGTGGTTAGGAGAGTGCCATAATGTGATATTTTTGGCAATCAACGATGTGGGCGATGCAAAGTCTGTTCATGGGGAAAGACTGCGCATCGCCCACAAGGAGACTAGCCAAGGCGGGGAATCTCCACTATGCTTCCCAGCATGAGCCGAGACGCACGCCAGCAAGCCCATCGCTACTACAGCCTCCAAGGTCGGGAGCTGATGGCAGATCTAGCCGCATTAGGGGAGAACCCCCGCGGCATCATTGCATGGATGCCGCAGCTCGTCGCTCTGATGAAGCCTGTCTGCTGCGAGCACTCGCAGGATTGGCTCCGTCTGGAGAGCAGCCCCGCGCAGGCCGATGCGTGGTATGTGCATTTGCTCATAGGCTCTCTGGATCTCGCCTGTCAGCTCGGAGCAGGGCTGGAGTCGCATGACTACCTCTGCTTTCAGCGCGGGCTTCGCAGCCCGCACGTCCATGTGAGCTCGTGGGCACGCTTCATTGCCCGAGGCGCGACGCGTCTCACCTCCCCCCATCCTCCTCATCATTCATAGAAAGAACCAACATTATGGGATTCTCCCAACCTGATATACCCGCCGCCGAGCCCACCCCGCCCCCTACAGTCACCATCACGGAGTCCTCGGAGTCCGATACACAGAGCCAGTACGATGCCCTCAGCGAGCGTCGCAAAGGACTCCTCTCCACCATCGCCGCTGGAAAACAGCAGTACAAACCCACGACAGGGGGCACGAGCAGCACCCTAGGATAGCCCTCTCATCTCCGATGAACCTTCATGAGTAAAACATCTCCCATACTTAGCATCTACCAAAATCTCAAGGGGCAGCGCGCCCCTTGGGAGAGCTGGTGGGATGAGCTGCGCGACTACGTCCTGCCCAGTAGGCTCGACAAGGAAAGCGTCATCCCCGATGCCACGCACAAGCTCTATGATACGACAGCCGTCGAGGCCTGTCAAAAGCTCGCCAGCGGGCACATGAGCTACATCACCCCCAGCAATGAGCTCTGGTTCAAATGGGCATGCCCCGACCCCGAGCCCAGCGACGAGGCGGAATCATGGTACCAGCAATGCTCCGAGATCGCCAATCACGAGCTCTCCTTGAGCAATTTTTATACCGAGTTACATGAATGCTTCCTCGACCGCGTGGGGCTGGGGACAGGCAGCCTCTTTTGCGGGCACAATGCGCAGGGGCGGCTCCACTTTCGCCACGTGCCCTGCGGGGAGTTTGTCTGCGCGTATCAGGATGATGGACAGCTGAGCGTCTATATTCGTGAGTTCACCCTGAGCGCGAATCAAGCGGCTCAGCAGTTCGGCGAAAAACAGCTAGGCGAGCGTGCGAAGCAACTCCTCGCCGACCCCAGCCGCGCTCTCGATAGCTCGTTGCGCTTCCTGCACATGGTGCGCCGCCGTGCGAAGCGCGATCGCAGTCGCGCATCTGCCAAAAACATGCCCTACGAGAGCATATACTACTGCATGGAGGATGAGCACATCGTGGAGGAGAGCGGCTACAGGGAGTTCCCCTACATGGTCACGCGCTTCCTCAAGTGGGGGGAAGGTCCCTACGGCATCGCCCCTGCGCGTCTCGTCTACCCCGATATCAAGCAGACCCAATTCCTCAATCGCATCCTCGACATGCTCGGCGAGGTGGCGGCCTTCCCCCGCATCCTCGAGCTCGCGAACCAAGTCGGCGAGGTCGATCTGCGAGCGGGAGGACGCACGCTCATCAATGCGGAGAGCGCGGCGCTGGGCTTCCCCCGCGAATGGGCGACACAGGGGCGCTACGATGTGGGCATGGATAGGCTCAAGCAAAAGCAGGATGCCATCCAGCGCGCCTTCTTTGTCCCCATGCTGGAGCTCTGGCAGAATAGCAAGCAGCAGATGACCGCCGCCGAGATCTACGCACGTGAGAATGAGCGCGTCATGCTCTTCTCACCCTCCTTCACGCTCTTCTCCACCGACTGTCAGCCCCTGATGGAGCGCATCTTTGCCACTCTTTTCCGCCTAGGACGCTTTCCCAAGCCCCCTCAGAGCCTGATGAAGGGCATCGATGAGGGGCAGGCGCATATTGATCATCCACGCGTGGTCTATCAAGGACGCGTCGCCATGATCATGCGCCGCCTCCAGTCCGAGGGCATGGAAAAGGCGCTGATGCGACTCCAGAATATGAGTGCGCTGGACGGGCAGCTTGTCGACCACATCGACCTCGACCGCAGCTTCCGCATGGCAGCGCGCATGGACGGAGTACCCGAGGGCATCCTGCGCCCCGAACGCGAAATCAAACGCATGCGCCGCGAGCGCGAAGAGCAGGCAGCCGCCCAAGCCCAGCCCCCCGAAGGCGCCGGCGGTGCAGGTGCAGCAGCCAGCGGCGGCATCCCCCCTGAGATGATACAGGCACTCGGCGCGCAGCTCGGAGCTGCCCCTCCCCAATAGCAATCCACCATGAACGACCTCCCCCACCAAGCGCAGCGCCAAAAGGCTCTCCTCGAGGCACGCCGCGCCCGAGCACGCCTCCTGCGAGTGCTCGGGCATGCCGAGGGCGAGCGCGTGCTCGCGCAGCTCGAAGCCCGATTTGAAACCCACCTCCCCGTCTTTCAAGGACATGCGGGGCAGTACGACCCCCTTGATGCGATGCGCCGCGATGCGCATCGAGAAGTCTTTCTCGTCATCCGCCACCAACTCGAAGAGGCACGACAAGAATCAACCCAACCCCAATCCCCCCATACAGACACATGAACACCCCCACCCATCCCTACAACAAGCCCATGCACGACGCCGACACCGAGGACTACAACCCCAGCTCAGCCCCACCCTCCCACGCCATTCCCATGTCTAGTGATCCCTCCCTACACTCCAGCGCAGATCTGCCTCCCATGCCACCCTCAGCCCCCCCATC
>CAYJOV010000111.1:0-7696 GCA_964371905.1 uncultured Akkermansia sp.
CAAAAAGGGAGCTCTCAGATGAGAACTCCCTTTTTGTCGCGGCATGTAGCAGATGCTACAGCCAGCTGCTCGGTGAGGCGTCCGAGGGCATGCGCCAGTCGCCACGCGGTGAGAGCGAGATCGAGCCGACCTTAGGACCATCGGGGATGCAGCTTCTCTTGAATTGCTGGGAGAAGAAGCGACGCAGGAAGGTCGCGAGCGTCTTTTGCTGCAACTCGCGGGAGAATTGCTCCTCAAAGACCTGCTCGGCGAGAGCGGCGAGCTTCGCAGGGCCAGCGGCATGCTTGATAAAGTGGTAAAGATAAAAATCATGCAGGTCGTAGGGCCCGATGATGTCCTCGGTCTTCTGCTCGATGCTGCCGTCCTCGGCGGGGGGGAGCAGCTCAGGGCTGACGGGGGTGGCGTTGATGTCGCGCAGCAGCTCCGCGATGGCGGGCTGGGTGTGCCTTGCGACATGCTCGATGAGGCAGCGGATGAGTGTCTTGGGGATGGAGCAGTTCACCGAGTACATGCTCATGTGGTCGGCGTTGTAGGTGGACCATCCGAGTGCGATCTCGGAGAGGTCGCCCGTGCCCACGACGAGGCCGTTGAGCTTGTTGGCGAGATTCATGAGGATCTTTGTACGCTCGCGTGCCTGCACATTCTCGTAAGTGTTGGTGCGTAGCTTGGGATCAAAGCAGAGGTCTTTGAAGTGCAGTAGACAGGCCTCTTTGATCGAGATCTCGGCAAAGCTCGCGCCCACCTGACTGATGAGCTCGACGGCATTTCTATAGGTGCGATCCGTCGTGCCAAATCCCGGCATCGTCACCGCCGTGATGATCTCGGGGCTCTTGCCCAGTAGCTGGCAGGTGCGCAGGCAGACGAGCAGCGCGAGCGTGCTGTCGAGACCGCCGGAGATACCGATGACGAGTGACTCAGCGCGCGTGCACTCCATCCTCTTGGCGAGTGCATGGGATTGGATATCGAGGATCTCCTCACAACGCTCGGCTTGATGCTGGACAGAGGGGAGGAAGGGATAGGCTGAGATCTGAGCGTAGCGACGGTCACAGCCTTGCTGCGGGGTGGAGAGCTTGATCACACGCGCAGGGGGGAGGGAGGCGGGTAGGGGGGTGTCGTGGTAGGAGCTCTCGCGCTGTCGCAGGATGGAGAGACGCTCGAGGTCGACATCGGCGCAGAGGGTCGCTGAGTCGCGCTGGAAGCGCTTGCCCTCGGCGACGAGTCGCCCATTATCCGCGATGAGGGAGTGACCTCCGTAGACGAGGTCTTGCGTGCTCTCATGCACGCCTGCCGAGGCGTAGGCGTAGACGGCGAGGCAGCGCGCGCTCTGCTGCTGTACGAGGCTGCGTCGGTACTGCGCCTTGCCCACATAGTCGTTGCTTGCGCTGGGGTTGAGCAGGAGGCGTGCGCCCTGACGTGCGAGGTAGCTGCTGGGGGGGACGATACTCCAGAGATCCTCACAGAGCTCAATACCTAGGCTCAGATCACCGCCATCGGAGAAGATCAGATCCGTGCCGATGGGAATGGATTTGCCACCCAGCTCGATGTGGTCTACGCTGAGATCCTTGGCGGGGCGGAAGTGGCGTTTTTCGTAGAACTCGGCATAATTCGGCACGATGCTCTTGGGCACGAGGCCTTTGATCTCGCCCGACTGGACGACAGCAGCGACATTGTAGAGCCCGTCATTGATGAGGAGGGGGAGACCGATGACGCTGATTGCTTGCCACTCAGCGGTGATGTCCGTCCAGCAGAGCAGGGCTTGCTTCGCCTCCTCAATGAGGAGAGATTGATAAAAGAGATCGCCGCAGCTATAGCTCGTCAGGCAGAGCTCGGGAAAGAGTACCACATCTGCCCGCTCATCCTCCACGAGCTCGTCCATGCACTCAAGCATGGCTTTGAGATTGTAAGAGACGTCTGCCACGCGTAGGCGCGGAACAGCAGTAGCTATGCGGTAATATCCAAATCGTGTCATCAGAGACATTGTGCCATATTGTGCCCAAATGTCAATTCGTAGAACATAGTGAATTAATTATAGGATGAAGCTGGTTCTCTTATCTCTTTATTAATCAATTATTTGTAAAGAAGCGCAAGAATAGCTTGTCATCCTTGAACAAAATCGGTAGAATACCATACGGAATTCATCCACAAATCATTTATTTTATGTCTACATCCCTCAAATTACAAGGTCTCGTTGCGGCAACGCACACTCCTATGAATGCCGATGGCACTTGCAACTCTTCACTTGTTGACAATCAAGCCGCTTTCCTCGCCTCCCAAGGCATCAAGCTCGTATTCATCACTGGCTCTACAGGTGAGAGCGCGCACATGCAGCTCACCGAGCGCATGGAAAACATCGCCGCATGGGGCGAGGCTGGCCGCAAGCATGGCATCGGTGTGATCGTCCACACAGGTAGCAACAGCGTCTATGATGCCCGTGATCTCGCCGCCTGCGGCGCAAAGAACGGTGCCGTCGCCACATCGAGCAACGCTCCCAACTACTTCAAGCCCGGTAGCATCGACTCACTGGTCAACTGCTGCGCCATCGCCGCCTCGGGAGCTCCCGAGATCCCCTACTACTACTACGACATCCCTGTGCTTACAGGCGTGAGCTTCAACCCCACCAAGGTTATGGAAGCCGCTGCCGCCAAGATCCCCAACTTTGCCGGTCTCAAGTTCACCAACCCCGATCTCGCCCTCTATCTCGACGCGATCAACTACGACGGTGGCAAGTACGACTGCCCATGGGGTGTTGACGAATGGATGCTCGGCGCGCTCGCCACAGGCGCACAGGGCGGCGTTGGCTCTTCCTTCAACTTTGCACCCAAGCTCTACTGGGATCTCATCGCCGCCTTCAACGCAGGCGACATCGCCCGCGCTCGCGAGCTCCAGACCCTCTCGGTCAAGATGATCAACATCATCGCCGCACGCGGCTACATGGGCTGCGCCAAGGTCATCATGGGCTGGCACGGCGTCGATCTCGGACCTGCACGCGCACCTATGGGCAATCCTGATCAGGCGAGCATCGAGGCACTGCGCTCCGAGCTCAGCGCGATTGGCTTCTTCGACTGGGCCATTAGCAAGTAATTCCAACGCGACCACTCTATAAGCTAGCGTCCTTTTTCCCGACTTTTTTACAAAACTATCAGCTTTATGAAAATACCCACACCCACAGGAGATTTCTACCGCGATAAACTACTCAACGATGTCATCCCCTTCTGGTTCCCCCGAGCCAATGATGAAGAGAATGGCGGGCTCTATCATTGCTTTGACCGCGAAGGCGGTCTCGTTGATAGCGATAAGTCTGTCTGGGCTCAAGGTCGCATGGCATGGATGCTGCTCACCTGTTACAACTACATCGAGCAGCGTCCCGAGTGGCTCGCGAGCGCCGAAAGCGCGCTCCAATTCCTCGAAAAGCATTGCGTCGATCGCAGCGATGGGCGCATGTATTTCCACGTCGCCGCCGATGGTACGCCTCTGCGCAAGCGTCGCTACGCCTACAGCGAGAGCTTTACCGCCATCGCGTGGGCAGCGCACTACGGCGCGACATCCGCCCCCGAGAGTGCGCAACTCGCACGCCATTACTTTGATATCTTTGTCGATGTGAACTTCACCCCCGGCAAGATGGCACCCAAGAGCACGGGCAAGCGACCCTCAATGGGACTCGCCCCCCGCATGATCACCATCGTGACCGCGCAGGAGCTGCGCCGCTACCTCGGCGATGCCGATGGCACGCTGACGGGCTGGATCGACCGCTGTATTGATGACATCAAGACCTATTTCATGAAGCCCGAGCTGCGTGTCGTCATGGAATGCGTCGCTCCCGATGGTAGCATCATCGACCACTTTGACGAGCGCACGCTCAATCCGGGCCACGCCATCGAAGGCGGCTGGTTCATCCTCGCTGAGGCCGAGTACCGAGGCAAGGACGCGGAGCTCATCGAGATGGGCTGCAAGATGATAGACTGGTCACTGGACCGCGGCTGGGACACGGAGTTCGGAGGTCTACTCTACTTCACCGATGTCTACGGCAAGCCCATACAAGAGTACTGGCACAATATGAAATTCTGGTGGCCACACGATGAGGCACTCATCGGTACCGCCCTCGCGTGGAAGCTCACGGGAGCTGATAAATATAAGCTCTGGCATGAGCATATCAGCCAATGGTCCTTCCAGCATCTCCAAGATAAGAAAAGCGGTGAGTGGTTCGGCTACTGCAATCGTGACGGCAGCCCTTCAAGCACGCTCAAGGGCAGCCTCTGGAAGTCCTTCTTCCATCACCCTCGCGCCCTCTTTCTCTGCGCCCAGATCATGGGTGCTATCCCCTCAACTCCTCTCAACAGTGACATACAATCATGATCGTCGGTATTCTTAACTCTGGTGGTGACTGCCCCGGTATCAATGCAGTCATCGAAGGCTTTGTCATGGCAGCCTACAAGCGCGGCTGGCGCGTCGTGGGCTTCCATGATGGATTTGAAGGTCTGCTCCCCTCCGAGGGAGCAAGACGCTACGAAGTGCTCAACCCCACGAAGGTGCACAAGATACGCTCCATGGGCGGCACCATCCTCGGTACGACCAATAGGGGGAGCTTCAAGCCCTCGTGTAACAAGATAGGACGCTACAGCATACGCCCCGAGGTCATGAACAAGGCAAAGAAGACCATCACCGCCCTAGGACTCCAAGCCCTCGTCGTCATCGGTGGTGGTGGCTCGGCGATCACGGCGCGTCTCTTCTCCGAGCAAGGCCTTCCCGTCATCACCATCCCCAAGACCATCAACAACGATGTCTGCCCCGCCTCCGACTATATCATAGGCTTTAAGAGCGCGATCGAGGTCGTCAGCGAATCCATCGACCAGATACGCACCACGGCGAATGCCCATCAGCGCATGATGGTCATCGAGGTCATGGGAGATCTCACGGGCTGGATTGCGCTGCACAGCGGCATTTCTGGCTCGGCTGACGTGGTGCTCATCCCTGAGATTGATTTTGACCTCAACAAGGTCGTCGCGTGCATCAAGGAACGCAAGGCACGCGGTCAGCGCGAGATCATCGTCATCGTCGCCGAAGGCGCGCGCCTCGACAACAACTACGTCACCACCCCCTGCACCGAGCATGGTCGCGAACGCCTCGGCGGCATAGGCAATGCACTCGCGCGCCGTCTCGAAGAGATGACGGGCATCGAGACGCGCTACTGCGTGCTCGGGCACACGCAGCGCGGTGGCTCACCCTGCGCCTTTGACCGTATCCTCGGACTGCGCTTTGGCGTCGAGGCTGTCAAGCTCATCGATCAAAAGCAATTCGGAAAGGCTATCATTCTCAAAGGCCTTGAGGTGGAATCAGCCGATCTCGATGCGGCCATCTCCAAGGACAGACTCGTCAAGGTCGACAGCCATATCGTGCGCTCCGCGCGTGACCTAGGCATCATCTTTGGCGATCGACTCCCCAGCGAGCTGCATCTTCCTGAGCTACCAGTTAGCCCTGCAAAAGAAGGCGAGGGCTGCTGCTAAGCACGCGATCCTTCATTTTTAGCCAACTCATCTATAACGATCCCATTATATCACGTGAATAAAATCTATCCGAACATCGCTGCCGGTCTTCTCGCGGTCCTCTCCCTGAATAGCTGCCAACTCATCGACGAATTCGCCCCTCCCGCGCCCTCTCCTCATATCAGCTATGTCGCTGTGGAAAACAACACGGGACGCATCATCTACTCGGCGAACTCCGTGGCACGCCGCCCCATCGGCATGCTGGCCAATGTCGCCACCGCAGCCGTAGTCCTCGACTGGATAGCCACCAGCAATATCTCACCAGACAGGCGCATCAACATCCCGCAGGAAGTCCTCCAGTGGCCAGAGACCAACCGCCTCAGCCTCCAGCCGGGCGATCAGATCAGCCTCCGCGACGCGCTCTACTCCACGTTGCTCTGGGACGACTCGGCTAGTGCCATCGCGCTCGCTTATGCCTGTGGCTATCAGCTCAATCCCAGCCAGCCCAAGCAGGCCTTCCTCGAGCAGATGAACCGCCTCGCGGGCAATCTCGGCATGAGTCAGACGAACTTCATGGAGGTACACGGAGCGGCTAGCTCCTACTCCACCGCACGCGATCTCGCGCTGTTGGCGATGTACGCCCACCAGAAGCCTGTCTTCCAGCTCATGTCCACGCAGAAAGAGAATGTCTGCACCGTCTACACCTCATCGGGGGCACGTCGTGTCACCGCTTACAATACTAACAAGCTCCTGAGAGAGCGCAGCGATGTAGACGGCATTAAGGCCGCGCGCTCACAGCATGCAGGCTCCTGCCTCATCGCCACTGCGCGTCGCTCGTCCATCAAGCTTCCCACCGGTCCTGGTGGCGAGATGCAGACACATCCTCGACGCATGAGCGTTGTCGTCCTCGGCAGCAGCACGCCTGAGGAACGCTATGATTTGACCAGAAAATTCTTAACGAATGGTTGGAGTGTATGGCAGACTTGGGTCGAGCAGCAAAGTGCTCTGAGAAACCAAGGTCAGCCCGTCCAGCAAGATGAATCGCGCTTCCTGCGCTTACCCAAATAATGATCCCATGAATATAGGAATACTCAACGCCGGCGGCGACTGCCCCGGTCTCAATGCCGTGATCGAAGGAGCCGTGGGGGCTGCCGCCTCCAAGGGCTGGACAGTCTATGGCTTTGAAGACGGCTTTGAAGGACTGCTCTCCACACCCGAAAAGCAACGCTACAGAATCCTCACCACCGCTGACTGCCTCAACATCCGCTCCCAAGGCGGCACGATACTGGGCACCGTCAACAAGGGGAACTTCACCGTCAAGACGGGTGTCGGCGGTCGCGCCGAAATCGACCCCGAAGTCCTCGCCATCACCAAGGCCACCGTCGAGAGACTGGAGCTCGGGGCTCTTATCGTCATCGGGGGCGACGGCTCGCAGACCATTGGACTCGAGCTACGCTCCATTGGCTTGCCCATCGTGGGTGTCCCCAAGACCATCGACAATGATCTGAGTGCCACCGACTATACCTTCGGCTTTATGACGGCTGTGGACATCGTCAGTCGCAATCTCGATCGCCTGCGCACCACAGCACAGGCGCATCAGCGCGTGATGGTGGTCGAGGTCATGGGACGTCATGCAGGCTGGATCGCCCTCTATGGCGGTATGGCAGGGGGGGCGGATGTCATCTTGCTACCCGAGATTGAGTTCAAATTTGAAGAAGTCGTCCGCAAGGTCGAGCTGCTCAAGGCTCTCGGACAACGCGAAATCATCATCATCGTCAGCGAGGGCGCGCGCCTTGGCGGCGAGCTCCACATCCTCGACGAGGAGACCAAAGGCGAGGTACGCCTCGGCGGTATTGGTTCTTTCCTCTCCAAGAAGCTCGAAACAGTCACAGGCATCGAAACACGCTTCTGCGTCCTCGGCCATACCCAACGCGGCGGCTCGCCCATCCCCTTTGACCGCGTACTCGGCGTACGCTGCGGGACGAAGGCGATCAACCTCATTGAGCGCGAGCGATTTGGCTACACCGTCGTGGTCGAGCGCACCAAGATGCGCTCCATCCCCATCGAGCAGGCCGTGAGTTCCTTGCAGCTCGTGGAAAAGGGCAATCAGATCGTCCTCCAAGCCAAAGAAGTAGGTATCTGCTTTGGCGACGGCGATGAATACCCCTTTGAGTAAAGGCATCACAAGTACTTTACAGAATACAGCTCCCTTTGCT